>CBKYSX010000255.1:0-6175 GCA_966690745.1 uncultured Ardenticatenales bacterium | reverse complement strand
ATTTCCAAAAACGTCCCTGCCTGCTCAATTACCCAGCCGTGCGCGGCGGCGGGGATGACCGCAAGGCGGCTGTGGGGCAGGGCGGTGTGGAGGTGGTAGCTGTGCGCCGGGTCAATTAACAAATCCGCATCACCCGTGAGTATCAGGGTGGGAGCGGTGATAGCGGGCAGTACCTCGCGGGCATCGTGGCGCATACAGCCGTGAATCAGGTTCCGAATGGCATGGGCAGGGTGGGCGGCGGCTTTTACCCGCAGGGTCAGCAGGGCGGAATAGTTGGCTTCGATAAACGCCCCGCTCCACACCCAGGGCAGGGCAATATCAAAACGATGCCCCGCGCCCCCGACTTCCAATGCTTTCAGCCATGCTGTCATTTTGGCGGTAAGCAGGGGGTCAACCCACGCAAAGGTGAACGCCAGCACCAATTGCTCCACCCGCTCGGGATGTTGCCCCGCCACCGTCATCGCAATCGCGCCGCCGTTGGAAAAGCCAATCAAGCGGGCGCGGTTAATCTCCAGATAATTCATTAGCTCCACCACATCTTGCGCGTGGCGGGTGGAAAGATAGGGGTCTTCGGGTTTGTCCGATTGACCCTGCCCCCGACAATCGTAGACCAGCACTCGATAGCGTTTTGCCAATCGCGGCACATGCTGACCCCAGCTCGTCGTATCGCTGGTCAAGCCGTTCAGCAATACCACGACCGGCGCGGCGGGGTCGCCGTGCAGTTCGTAGTAGAGGCGGGTGTTGTCGGAAAGGGTGTAATGCATATTGCATATTTCATATTGCATAGTCCATAAATGCGAAGCCTTTGGGAAAAGGTCGTTTATGCACTATGCAATATGTACTATGAGCCGTATCGTTCCTGTAAAACCTTTTTGTCAATCTTCCCTGCCCCTGTTTTGGGCAATTCGCTGACAATAACAATGCGGCGTGGCAGTTTGTAGCGGGCAAGGCGGGTGGCGGCGAACGCCAGCAGGTCGCTTTCGGCGGGGGACTCGCCGAAGGGGACGATACAGGCACAACCCACTTCGCCCCATTTTTCATCGGGAATCCCGATGACTGCCACTTCTGCCACGCCGGGATGACCAGCCAGCACACTTTCGATTTCGGCAGGGTAAATATTTTCGCCCCCCGAAATAATCATCTCTTTGGAACGCCCGACAATGGAATAGACCCCATCTTCATCCATCACCGCAAGATCGCCCGTATGGAGCCAACCCTCCCGAATCGCGGCGGCGGTGGCGGTAGGATTGTTCCAATAGCCCGTGCAGACATGGGGTCCGCGAATCAGCAATTCCCCCAATTCCCCTGCGTTGCATTCGGTTCCCGCCCCATCTACCACCTTGACATCTACATGGAACAGGGGATAGCCCACCGCGCCCGGTTTGCCGCGCACCAATGCTTTCGGCAACCAGAAAGTGTTGGGCCCGGCTTCGGTTAAGCCATAGCCCGTCTTAAAATCCACCCCTTTTGCCCAGAACTTCTCGAACACGGGCAAAGGGCAGGGGGCACCGCCGCTAATCACTACTTTCAGCCCGCCAAACTCGGCGGAACCCCAGTGTGGGTGCTGTTGCAGGGCGATGAACATGGTTGGCACGGCAAAAAAGAGCGTGACCGGATAGCTTTCCAACAGGTCATAAAACAGGTCGGCGTTAAAATCGCGGCAGACGATGGAAGCCCCCCCGATATGCACCAACGGTGCGGTAAAGACATTCAACCCGCCCGTATGAAAGAGGGGCGAATTGAGGATAGTCAGGTCGTTGCTGTCCAGCCCCCAGCTCATCACGGTGTTGACCGAGTTCCAGACGATGTTGCCATGCGTCAGGATTGCGCCTTTGGGGGTTCCTGTCGTGCCGCCCGTATAACAAATCACCCAGGGGTCATCCAACCCGACTTCGGTGGCTTTGAAGGTGTCGGGCAGGGTGTCCCGTTGGGCAAACGGGAGATGACTTGCCCCGTCCAATGCCACTACGGATTCAAGAAAGGAGAAAGGAGAAAGGAGAGATGTAACGACCTCCTCAAACTCGCTTCCATAGATAAGCACTTTGGGCGCGGCATCTTCCAGAAGGGTTTGCAATTCGGCAGGGGTGAGCCGCCAGTTCAGGTTTTGCAGAATTGCGCCGAGCTTGCCCAACGCGAACCAAATGTCCAGATAATCGGTGCTGTTTTTCGCCAGTACCGCCACCCGATCCCCTTTTTGTACGTCCAACCCCGCCAGAAAATGGGCGGTGCGGTTGGCGGAAGCGTTCCATTCCCGATAGGTAATCCGCCGATGGTCAGGCGTGGTGGCATCTATCAATGCCAGCGCATCGGGGGTCAGGGTGGCACGACGGTGTAACCAATCCACCTCACCCCCCAGCCCCCTCTCCGGGACGGAGAGGGGGAGTTACGGCGTTTGCCCCCCTCTCCATTGTGGAGAGGGGGGTTGGGGGGGTGAGATTTCCCCACCGTACCACGCTTGCCGACCACGCATAGCCGATTCCGGCGGCAACCATCACCATCAAATCCCCATCTTTCAAGCGTCCTGTTTCCAAGCCTTTTAGAATGGAAAGGGGTTGATCCTGTTGCCCCATGTGACCATAGTCGGAGAGATAGAAGGTCTGGTCGTCGCGCAAGCCGAGTTCGCGCAGAACGTAGTCATGCGCGGAGCGTTTCATGTGCAGAATGTTGAGATAATCAATGTCGGCGCGGGTGTGACCGCTTCGGGCGAGCGCATCATCCACCACTTTGAGGAAATTCTGCATCGAAAGGGTATCCAGCCTCTGCTTCATCCCTTCCGGGTCGGGGACATCCAGATAGTAATCGGCGCGGTTGCTGTCGGTGAGGGGGGTACGGGTTCCGCCCACAGGAACGACCACATCCAGCGAGAAAGAACCATCCACCATTACGGCTGACCCCAACAATTCGTTTTTCGGATACCCTTTTTGGAGAAGAAGTGCGCCGCCGCCCGCGCTCAGGTTGATCAAAAAACGGGCGTTGGGGTTGGTGTACTCCACAAAATCGGAATTGCGATAGCCCCCGGCAATTAGAACGGTGCGGATGTCCGGCTCGGCAGTCATCATGGCTTTAGCCATCTTCAATGCCGCCATTGTGGTACCACAGCGCAATTGCACATCTATCGCCCAGGCGCGGGTCGCGCCGAGGTCGTATGCCAGCTTAATCCCTGCGGTCCAGAGAGGGTATTCTTTCCATTCTTCGGTGGTGCAAAGCACGAGGTCTATGTCAAGGGGGTCAATGTCGGTGCGCCGGAGGGCATCTTGCGCCGCCCATAATGCCATTGCATTGGTGTGGTCGTCCGCGCCCGGAATCGGCTTTCGGGCAATGCCGAACTTTTCCCGAATGATGGGTTCGGGAATACCGGTACGCTCCGCAATGTCTGCGGAGGTCAGGTGGGTTTGCGGGACGTACGCGCCTGCGGCGACAATGCCGATCATAGAGTAGAGAGAGGAGAGCGGAGAGTGACGAAATGGAGTTCTGCGCTTTTGGTACGGCGAAATCTGTTCGTACTAGGGAGTATACAGAGGCGAGTTACAGGGGAGTTACAAATAGGGAAGGGAGGAAAGGGGTAAGGGGAAGCAGTAAAATATTTTTAGCAATTCCCTTTTTTATTTCTCCTCTGTGGAAGTACTTGCCAGAAACGAATAGTATATCAGAGTTGAAGGTTGTCGCACATATGCCTCTTTATAACGACATATGCCGAATCGTGGTAAGAATATTACACTCCATATATCCGAACTTACAGGAGGAATCAAGTGTTTGCTTTCTACAAATTAAATCAGATTAGCCAAAAAATAACGAAAAATCCACATGACCCAATGTTGTATGAGCAACGTGCCGCGATTTACGTTGAACAAAAAAACTATGAAGCGGCAATCGATGATCTTACAATGATACTACGATTAAGTCCGCACCATCATGCCGCCTATAACAATCGGGCACTCTGTTACCAACAGCTTAACCAGTGGGAGAAGGCAGTAAGCGACCATCACGAAGCCATAAAACACGCCCCCCATGAAGGGAGTTATTATAACAATCGCAGTAACGTATATCTGAATTTAGGTCAGTGGGACAATGCTTTACGAGACTTGAATACTGCCTGCCACACCGAACCAAAGAACTGGCAATTTGTACTGAATCGAGCACGATTACGGATAATGCGTAGGGAAATTGGGCAGGTTCTGGAAGAGTGTGAACGAGCAACAAAATTGGGGGCACCTGCTCATTCGGTTAGTGGAATTCGTGGAACGCTTTATACCCGTACAGGCAACCATAAAGATGCAATTGAAGAACTCTCAACAGCAATAAAGGGAGATGATAAAAATGCCGATTTATATTATTACCGGGGTGTCAGCTATACCTCTATTCGTAGATTCGATAAAGCACGTAATGACCTGAATCAGGCATTGAAACGAAATCCTCATTTTGCAGAAGCCTATTATCAGCGCGGGATTATAGACCTTGAATTTGGGGAACCCCAACAGGCATTCGCCAGTTTTACGAAGGCTATAACGCTTGATCCTAATAATGCTGATTACTACAAAACGCGTGGAACGATGTATGCCCGGATTAACAATCGTGTCGCGGCAATTGAGGATTTTACTCGTGCTTTAACCCTTGACCCTGCTGATGCCATACCTTATACCAATCGCGGCATTGTATTTATGCATGAGGGACAGCGTAGTAGTGCAATTGATGATTTTTCAAAGGCAATCGAATTAGACCCTCAACTAGCACAAGCTTACTGTAATAGAGGAAATCTTTATCTGGATGCAAATGAGTTTTCTCTTGCTATTAATGATCTTACTCATGCCTTAACCTATCATCCTGAATGGGGAGAGGTCCGTTTTAATCGTGCGCTTGCGTATTGCGCGGTTCGAGAAGATGCAATAGCCATAGAAGAATTAAGTCGCGTAATACAGGAGTCACCCTAAATGGCAGGGGCTTATGTACAACGGGGAATGATGTATAAGTTGCAGGGGGCTTATGATTCTGCTATTGCTGATTTGAATGAAGCAATCACTCTAAATCCTATAGCCCAAAATTATTACCATCGAGGCACGGTGCTGGAGGCAATGGGAGATGTAAATCGCGCCATTGAAGATTTTTCTAAAGTGATTAGCAAGGACCCCCGTTTTTCCTACGCTTACCTCCAACGTGGAACGAATTATCTAAAAGGGGGCAATAGGGTTGAAGCGATACGTGATTTGGAACAGTATTTGAAACTTGCACCTGATGCAGAAAATGCTCAAGAACTTCAAATGGTGATTGAACGACTAAAACAAGTTTAAGATCGTGGAGAATTTAATTAAAAAGGAGACAGAGAACCTTGCCTCCTTTTCTATTCACTTTACTTTACCCCCCCAACCCCCGCACATATTCATCCAGATGTGATAGCGTCTGTTGCCCCCCCTCCACCGCCCCGAATTCTTTGGCTTCCATCAGAGCTTGCACGGTGGGGAAGCGGGTCGTCATGGTGATGTCGGTCTGTGCGCCGAGGTCGGCAAAAGTGACGGTGACATGGAATTTGTCGGGGTCGTCCTCTTTGTCCCACCCATGCCAGTACACCAACCGTTCCGGCGCGACCACTTCGGTATATTCGACCCGGTTGGGATAGTCCGTGCCATCCGGTCCGTGCATATTGTACCGCCACAAGCCGCCCACGCGTACATCCATTTCATAGGTCGTGTTGGTGAATTCATCGGGACCCCACCAGTGGTCTATGTGCTTCGGGTCCGTCCACGCCTCAAAGACCAACGGGCGCGGCGCGTTGATGGTTCGGGTAATGGCAAGGGTACGGTTTTCGACATCTTGAAGGGCGGTATCACCCGTTGGGGTTGTCATGGGAAGGCTCCTCGGAGTCCAGGGTTTGTAAGCCGTTCGGATGTTCTGCTTCCTACACTCCATTCATCTTGATTTTCTGCGGTAAATTCATATAATCCTTTCTACCGAAACGGTGGGCATTGCCCATCGTTTTCTCATCCCAATACATGCTCCCGTAGCTCAGGGGATAGAGCACTGGCCTCCGGAGCCAGGTGCATAGGTTCGAATCCTATCGGGAGTACTCCGAACCCTTGTGAACAAGACCACGCCCCGCCAAAGCGTGGTCTTTTCTTTCCAAAGAGATGAGAGAGAAGAGTGAAGAAACTCTATCGTACTTCTTCGCGCTTCACTCTTATCT
>CBKYSX010000254.1:0-6186 GCA_966690745.1 uncultured Ardenticatenales bacterium | reverse complement strand
TGATCGCTTCGTTGAGGGTATTTAATTCTTCATGGCTTTTGCCCGCTGGTACATAGCGAAAGCAAACCACTGAGAACGGAACCGGCGCAAGTCGTTCCCAATCAGAGGCTTCATCTACCCACCCGGCGAACTCCTGTGCCATCTGGTTATGCCCCCGTAACCGCGCCGCCAATCCCTCTGTGCCAAACGCCCGAATCACCATCCATAACTTCAAGGCGCGGAACCGCCGCCCCAGTTGCACCCCGTAATCCATAAAATTGACGACATCATCTTGTTCCTGTGTTACCAGATATTCGGGAACCAACGAGAACGCCCGTTTCACAATATCAGGACGTTGTGTGAAAAACGCCGAGAGGTCAATCGGGGTAAAGAGCCATTTATGGGGGTTCAGAATAAAGGAATCAGCAAGTTCAATTCCATCAATATAGGATTGTAGTTCGGGGACAATCGCCGCCACACCGCCATACGCCCCATCTACGTGGAACCACAATTCCTCCCGTTTTGCGATTTCACCAATCGCACGTACCGGGTCAATGCTGGTGGTGCTGGTGGTTCCTACGGTGGCAATTACTGCCAGAGGTAAATACCCTGCCGCTTTATCGGCGGCAATTGCCGCTTCTAACAAATCAGGGCGCATTCTAAATTGTTCATCCGCGCCAATATGCACCACATTTTCATGCCCGATACCGACGGTAATCGCGCCTTTGTCAATCGAAGAATGAGAATGTTCTGAGGTATAGACCCGCAAACGGGGTAGATCGCGCCCTGCCATTCCCTTCTGGCGAATCCCCAATTCTGCTTTCGCTTCCCGCGCCGCCGCCAAGGCAATCACGGCTGTTACCGAGGCAGTGTCATTAATCATTCCGAACCAGTTATTGCCCAACCCCAACATTTGGCGCAACCAATCCATTGCTACTTGTTCCAATTCAGTCGCACTCGGCGAGGTTTTCCACAGCATCCCGTTCACATTGAGCGCGGCACTCAACATTTCCGCCAATATTCCCGGAACTGAAGAAGAAATCGCAAAATAGGCTAAGAAGCCGGGGTGATTCCAATGCGTGACTCCCGGCAAAATTTTTTCTTCAAAATCTACTAAAATCTCTGCTAATGATTCGGGTTTGGCAGGGGGAGTAGCGGGCAACCCTGCACGAATCTCACCCGGTTTGACAGACGAGAGAACGGGATATTGTGCCGGGTTTTCCAGATAGCGGGCAATCCATTCCACGACGGCGTGACCCTGTTCACGGAATTGGTCAGGAGTAAGGTCGCCAAATTCGATGTTCGTCATATCAACCTCAGGAGGCGGTAGTTGGTAATTATCAGGGATGGCAAAGGAAGTTCCCCTCTATACTGCTACTTCACGACAGGACAGAAACTATGTACAAAGGATGGAGCGGCGGGGAACCGATTCACCCCGCTCTAAAGAGGCGGGGCTAAAGACCCATCCTTTGCAGAGTTTCGCAGATAACGGGTCTATAACACGGTCACTTTAGTGCCGTGCCCCCGGTTCCAATCCCTGCACAGCTCCTCTGCACCAAAGTGTCGTGTTCTGAAATACTGCTACAGAATGCCTGTCTTCTGAAACATCGTGTTATGTACTCATTTCTGCTTATCACTTAACATCAAAATTTTCGATATTCCATAACTCTGAGGCGGCGGTGGGGTCAAGGTCTACACCCACAACTTCGGGACGATAGAGTACGGTAACGGTACGGGTAAAAAGTGGAATTGAGGGTAAGTCGCGGGTAAAAATCGCCAGTGCTTCGGCATGGGCGGCGGCTTTGCCATCTTCGTCCAGGGTGCTAAGGGCACGGGTACAGGCATTGTCGAAATCAGCGTTGCTATAACCGGTGTTATTGGATGCGCCCCACCCGTTGAACTCATTTGGAATTTGGCTGGTCAGGTACAGATAACAGGGTGGTTCCAGCGTACTCATCCAGCCAAATTCAGCCAGATCATACCGCCGCCCGAAAACCACCCCAATCGGTCCATCATCAAAAAATTCTGCACCGTGATAATCCATCACAATATCTATGCCACAGAAAAGACGTAATTGGTCTTTAATTTGGGAAGCGAGTTCAACCCGTTTGGCATCACGCCGTAAACTGTATCGAAGTTGAAGTGACGTTCCCGCGCCATTATCCAAAATCAGGTCGTTGTTAGTGTCACGCCATCCTAATTCTTCCAAAAATTGCCGCCCCGCCATCGGGTTAAAGGAGTGAACGGTGATTTGTCCGTCGCCGGGATAGAGTAAATGGGATTGCCCCATATACCCATACCGTACAAATGCCGCCCCGTTGGCGTTTTCATCCGCCAACCGTTCGCGGTCAATACAAAGGGCAACCGCCGCCCGGAACTTGGGATTCTGAAAAAGCAATCCACCCGTATTGTCCCGTAGCGTCGCCGCCGCCCCTTGATATTCCGGCGCAGGCTGTAGGTTAAAGTCCAAATGTTCAAAGACCGCCCCCGGCACATCCTGTTTGAGAATACGCTCATCCCGCACCAAGTTTTCGATGCGGTCATATACTTTCTCATAAGATGAGTTCTGGGTGGCGATGTCACAACCGCCGGAAACCAACAAATCCAGCACTTCATCAGGATTGTTAATAAATCGAAAGGTGATACGGGCAATGGGCGGCGTACCTTTGACATAGTACGGATTGCGCTCCAATACCAACGTTTCCCCCCGATTCCACGCCGTTATCATATACGGTCCATAACTCCACGGACGGCGTTTGATTTCAGTGCTGACCAGGATGGTGGAAACAGACTTATCGCCGTAGAGATGGCGTGGAATCGGGTCCCACACATTCAGAAAGTAGGTCGCATCGGCATATCCCGGCAACCCCGCCCATTCCAGGGTGCGGTCATCCAGGGCGGTATAGGTGGCGGTACGGGCGGTGCGTGGGTCGGGTTCTTGCCATGCTTCATCTAACGTAAGTTGGAAGGCATAGAGTGAATCATACGCCGTTACCGGAACCCCATCCTGCCATTGTAACCCCGGCATCAATCGCCAGCGCACCACCGTCTGCACGGTCAGCAATTCCTGCCCCGCCCAGCGCTCCACATACAGGGGTTCGCCATCCCGTTGGTAGAGGGCGAACGGTTGTTGCAAATCGCGGGAGAGAATCAGGGGGCGTTGGCTCAACAAATCGAAAAAAACATTGCCCTCGCCAATAATCACATCCCGCAGAATCGCATCCCCGTTTTCAAAGGAAGGCACCCGCTCAACCAGATTGGCACGATAACCGTAATCCCGTTGGTCAATTAAAGGCTCACGCACAGTATCCAAAATCGTTCGTGCCGCCAAATCCGTTTGCGTCCAAAACAGTGCAGTTGGCTCAGTAGGGGTGCAAATGACCAAGTTCTTTTCGGTGTCAGGGGTCGGAGGCGCAATCAAAGATAACCCCGATGTCGGGGTTGCGCTTTGTGCTACTGTGGATGGAGAAGGAGGTAAAACCGTTGCAGGAGGAACCGACGCACCGCCACAGGCAACCAGCATCATTGCCGGTAAGATGAACCACCATGTTCGTTTAAGAAAAAGACCGAAAGTCATGCCTACCTAGGTGAGTTGCCGTTCTTTTGCCCGTTGGATTACGCCTGCGATAACATCGTAACGGTTAAAACTGCTGATGAGATATATACCGGGAAAGCCTAAATCGCGGGCGCGTTGCGCGACTTCGGCGGCGATGGCAATTGCCGCTTCTGTTTTTGCCGCTTTGTCTTCGCCCGCCGTTGCCATCCGTTCTTTTACATAATCGGGAATCACGATTCCCCCGAATTGACTGATGGTTTCGGCATGGCGCAGACTAAATACAGGCATAATCCCCGGTAGAATCGGGACGGGTAAATGTTTGGTTTTTTCGCGCAATAATTCAATCCGATCCAGAAAGATGGGTTGAGTCAGCGCGAGACGGGACCCGGCGGCAATTTTCTTTTCCAATCGGCGAACTTCGCCTTCAATGCCGCTGTCACCCCGGTGCATCCCCCGCGTGTGGTCAAAGGCACAGGCAAGGTAGAAACTATCGGGGTGTTCCTGATTAATCCGATCCAACAGTTTGGTACTGCTGTATTTGAAGAAGACCTTTTCGTCGGGGTCGGCGGGTGGGTCGCCCGTAATAATCAGTATATTGCGGTAGCCATACAACTTGAAGGAGGCAAAGTTCCCTGTAATGTCGGTTTCGGCTTTGTTGCGACAGGAAAAATGCAACAACAAATCGGCATCTTTCACATTCGGGCGCAACACTTCCGCAAAGGGGAAGGGGTCTAGCCAGGGTTTGCCCATCGTATGGTCTGCTATTGTAATCACATCTACGCCATGTTGTTGCACCAGATACCGTGCCCCGTCAATCTTCTGTTGCAGAACACCCGGATTGTGTTGATATTCCCCATCGGTGGGAGGGTCAATTTCCACACAAACCACAAATTCCCCGCGTTGCAACCGACGCTCCAAACGCGAACGGGAACGGCGCGGGCGTTCGGGCAAAGGGTGCACCGGCGTACGGTCTAATGCCTGCCGCATCGCCATGATATGGCGCGGCGTACTATGGCAACAGCCCCCCACCAGTGCAATTCCGTTTTCCATCGCCCACACTGCCATCTGTGCAAATTCGTCCGGTTCTCCCAAAACGTGTGTCCGTCCGGTATAATCTATACCAATCGTTGCCGCATTCGGTTGAATCGCAATCGGCAAATCGGTCAATTCTAATAATCGGCGGGCAGTGCGCTCCATGACATCGGGACCGACGCGGCAGTTCGTCCCAATCGCATCAATCCCTAACGGTTCAAGATGTCTTAAGACCGTGGCGAGGTCAATCCGTCCTCCCAAAGTTTGAGCATCTACGACCTCTAATTGCACCACAATCGGCAAGTCGGGGACGATTTTTTTGGCGGCTTTGACACAGGCTAATACTTCACGGATATCGCCCATCGTTTCCGCCAATAACAAATCTACCCCTTCTTGTGCCAGAATACGGATTTGCTCGCCATAGACCTCTTCCATCTGCTTATCACTGAGGATGTCATACGCATAGCGGCTCTCGCCCAAGGGACCCACAGACCCCGCGACCCAGATGGGACGGCTGGCACTACCCGCTACCGCTTTCGCATGATGGACGGCGGCGCGGTTCACCGTTGCGACATCATAGCCATGGGAATCAAGCGCAAGGCGGGTAGCCTGATAGGTATTGGTCTGAATAATATCCGCCCCCGCCGCCACATATGCCTGATGAACGGCTCGCACGGCATCCGGGGCGGTCAGGTTTAATATCTCAACCGTGTTATCATCGCGTAATCCGCCCATCGTGGCGGCAAGTTCGGTTCCCATTGCGCCATCAAACAGAAGGGGTTTGCCCCCCTGCGTGGCAAGGGTCTGTAATTGTTCGCGTAAAGTACTCATAAGAGTGAAGAGTGAAAAGTGAAAAGTGAACGAAAATAAGTAACCGTTCACTCTTCGCTGTCCACTTCTTTGTCAAAAGTGTAGCGGAGAGTATATCTTAGTTACGGTTGAAACCCCAATTATTTTGGTGAATGATGACCCAACACCTGACCACCCTTACGATTGCCGAAGCCGCCGCTCTTATTCAAACCCGTCTGCTCTCCCCGGTAGAGTTGGTAGAGGCACACCTTGCCGCCATTCAAGCGGAAGATGGAACATTAAAGAGCTATATCACGGTGACTGCCGACCTTGCCCGTCAACAGGCGCAACAGGCAGAACAGGAAATCATGGCAGGGAACTATCGCGGGGCGTTACATGGAATTCCGCTTGCCCATAAAGATTGCTTCGATAGTGCCGGGATTCGTACCACAGGGGGTTCAATTTTGTTCAAAAATCACGTTCCTACGCGCAACGCGGTTGCCCTGCAAAAATTAGAAGCGGCAGGGGCAATTCTGCTGGGTAAATTGAACATGCACGAATGGGCGATGAGTGTTACGACTAATAATGCCTATTACGGACGATGTATCAATCCCCATAACCCTGCAAGGATTCCGGGTGGCTCATCGGGCGGCTCCGGCGCGGCAGTGGCGGCGGGGTTGTGCATGGGGTCCTTGGGGACGGATGCGGGCGGGTCGGTACGTTTACCGGCGGCATTGTGTGGCGTGGTAGGTTTTAAGCCGACGTTCGGACGGATCAGTCGGGGGGGAGTCTTACCGCTGAGTTTCTCGCTGGATCATGTAGGACCGATA
>CBKYSX010000253.1:0-6195 GCA_966690745.1 uncultured Ardenticatenales bacterium | reverse complement strand
ATCCCAATCCCATGTAATGGTTTCCGGCACACCCGGCTCAGAGGTATCGGTGAATTGAATCGCCGAGTCTGTCGGGAAGTACGGATCGCTGGGGAAGGTAAACCCGGCGGTCGGGGCGGCAGGCGGTTCCGATTCTCCATACGGATGGAACATCGGACCGGTGAAACAGGGATAGGTGGTCGGCGGGGTCAACGTCCAGCAATAGTAATCCGGTGCGCTTGCATCGGTCAATGCTTGCGGCACATACCAGAGGACGAGGTTCCCATCGGCAATGCTTTCCCCGTTCACATATTGGTCGGGACCATGGTTGTAATCGTTACAACATCCGGCTCCCAACGCCCCCATATCGTTATCGCCTTCGCTGGCACGGTGAGCAACGGCGTAGACGAATTCAAAGTCGCCGCGTCCGCTGTCCCCAAAATTATTGATGCGTCCCGGCTCGATGTAATAACCGGTGTTGGTCACGCTATCTTCAATGCGGAAGCGGTACCCATCGGGATTGGTTCCCGGTACAAATCCGGTACAGGAGGCGTTCGTGTCCCCTTCGGGGCACCATCGGGTTTCAGTGCTGACATCTTGCCAGGCACTGCCGTTCCAGGTTGCAATACCATCATTGGCATCCGTACCACCTACCGCAAGGTCAACCCGCATAATACCGCGATACCAACTGTTTTGACCACACCCTTTGCCATACGCCCCTTCAACGGTGCGGAAACGACCATCGTTGAAGAATTGGAAGCGTTGCTCGTAACGATAGTTACAGGTGTTGCCCCAGCTACCCATACGGAAATCTTGCACCACTTCAAAGCCGATGACCGTGCTCCCGTCCATCAGATCAAGGGTTTGGGTTTCACCATAGGGATAAATCGGGAAACCGTGGTTGGGGTTACAGCCGGTTGCATCCGAATAGCCGCTACTGCCATAGTCGGCGTGCCATTCCACCAGTTTCGCGCTGTTAATCACCAATTCGCCATTGTAGCGAGCATTGGAAACACGGAAACCATCGCTTCCGCTGGTGTTGTAATCTACCTGCCATCCACCACGGGTAACCGTACCCGATGCCGGACATCCGCCAAAATTTGTATCCTCATAAGCATCGGGGTAAGGATACGCACCACTGGCACTTCCATCGGTGGCAGTCCAGAAGGTATCTACAAATTTATCATCGGTCAGGTCAACGATTGCCCAGAAGATATAGTCACCCATATCAAAGGTAGGGGCAACGCACATATGACCCCGCTCACAATCAGTACCCACCAGCGTAGAGTCCATGGGTGCCCAGTCGGAACTGGTGCGTTGTTCGCCAATCACTTCAATCACGGTGGGTTCGTTCAACGCGATTTCCATGGCGCGGTCGGCAAGGCGACGGTTAATACCGGGGCGAACACCGGGCTGGTAATAGACTTCAAGAACTTCGCGGGTATCCAGCCGCACAAAGGCTTGCACCGTAGCACTGGCATCAAAGTTGAAGATATTGACCACCCGACAATTATCTATGCTACATCCTTGAGCATTCAACGGCGTATTGATGTCCAAGAATTGGGCAACACCAAACACTTCCGTCCGTTGTCCGGTGGTATAGGCTTGAACACGGGAATCGGCGAGTGCCAATTCTTGTGCCAATGCTTGTTCGGGGGTCAGATCATCGCTTAACGGAATTGCCGCACTTTTCCCTCGCGCCACTTCAGTCGGGGCAAAGAATACTGAGGCGGCGAATAAAACAGGGATGATAAGGGCGAAGAACAGGGCGACACTGGTAAGAGAGGAACGTCTCAGCACGGTGGGTACCTCCTGGTAGGGGAAGGAAAATGCCCCAATGAGCGGGCATGGGGCAAGGTAGACGGGCTATGGACAAACAATGTCCCATCTATCAATGATTTAACAATATCATTATTGTCTGTTTAAGATTTTGTGCAAGCAGGGCGAAAGTCCTGTTTTGGGTAGTGAATAGGGGCAGGGGGTTTAACCCCATGAAATTTCGATTAAGCGTATTCTTCTATCCCTGCGTCCGCGAGAACATTGTGAACATCTGCTAACAGGCGGCGGCGCATCTGAGCACCATGGGCAAACGGGGCGCGAACTACTAACATCAAGGGCACCTTGGAACTGAGTTCGCCCGAATCACTAATCACCTCGGCATGGTCAATTACTTCGGTCCCATAGCGTTGTTGAGCGGTATCGGCAAACTGCTCCAATACCTCTAACGCTTTTTCAAGGTCTTTGGGCTTCACGCTAATTTTAATGGTGGCGGGGGAAAATGCCCCGCGTGCAAAATTACGAATCACGCGCACATCCCCGTTGGGAACTACATACAACTCGCCGCTGTCGGCGCGTATTTCCGTGGTGCGTAACCCCACCCGTTCCACCGTACCAATTACATCCATAATTTCCACTTTTTCGCCAAAAGCATAAAGATTTTCAAAAATAAGCGTAATCCCTGCCAGATAGTCGCTGACCAACGGACGCGCACCCAAACCAAAGCCCGCGCTGAACAACCCTATCGCAAAAATCATGTTATCGCTATCGGCACCAAGCGACCCCAATACCACCACGAGAGCAATGACACAGACAAGCATCGTGGTTAGCCCCATCAACAGGCTTTCAATGGTACGGGCACGGCGTTCGCCAAATTTCACGCGGCGGGTCTGAAAAGCAATCCAGAAGAAGCGGCGTACCAGACGTTGGGCAACCCAACGAAAGACAATGGCAAGAAACAGAATGGTTAACGGGCGGGTCACCCATCCCCACCAATAATCAAGGCTGTAAAACGTGACGAGTTGGGCGTATAAGGTTTGTGCTTCGGGCATGAGGATTGGAGTGGTGTTTCCCTATGTCAAAAAACAATCTTAGGGAATAATTTGTCTTTGTTTAAGTGGCGTTATGGTGAAATTTCCAAGTGCCTCTATCATTGTAGGGAAATTGCCCGTTCATCCTAAGATACAGCGTGGTAAAGCGGAAAAAGGAACCCTTATGGTCAGCCATCTACAACGTTATATGGTCGGGCTATTATTATTGTGCCTATCAGGGTGCGGCTTATTGCCGGACCGTACGGAGGCGTTGCCCACCGCCGCCGCCCCACCCCCATCCTTGACCCGCACCGCCACCCGTCCCCCGTTACCTTCGATGCCCGAAGCCACGGTTCCGGCGGGGGTTGCCTCTGCCACGCCCGACCCTGCGCTTGTTGCCGAAACCTATACCTCCCCGACCGGGGTACTCACCTTCCGTTACCCGACAGGGTGGACGCTGACTGACCGTTCCGATGCGGCAGAACTGTTGGTGACGGCACAAAGCCCGACCACCTCCCCTGTTTCCGGGCTGTTTGTGGTGAATGTGCTCAATGTGGATGGGCAGTTACGTATGGAAGATTTAGCGGCAGTGGCAGAAGATTATCTGGAAACCCTCTTCGGGGAGGAATTGGCAACCGCTCCACCTACCTATCGGGAAGAAGGGGAATTTCTGATTGCCACTGTCGTCCAGACCGGCACGACCCCTGCCCGCCAATGGGAACTGCGCTTTGCCTCCCGTGCCCCTTATTATCTGGTGCTTGCCCTCATTGCCCCGCAAGCAGAATGGAATCAAAGCGCACCAACGTTGGACGCGATGGCACGCTCTGTGGTATTAACAGGTGAAGGGAATACCCCGCTCCCCACGGCAACCACCGGTAGCGGGCGATTAACCGAGGGGCTGGCATTGGGAAATGCCACCCTATATACTGCCGCTACCGGGTCGGTCTATCTGGTCGGAGAAGTGTCGAACAGTAGCACCCAACCCTACGAAGGGGTACGTGCCGACATCGAATTATTAGATAGTAGTGGCGCAGTGGTTGCCCAACAGGCATGGAACATCGAACGTGACCTTCTGCCGGGTGGCGAATCCAGCCCCTTTGTCGCCATTTTTACACCTGCCCCCGCCGATGTTGCTGATTACCGGGTATCGCTCTCGGCACTCCCGGCAACTTTCTATATTGAAACGCTTACGAATCAATTTGAAGTGCGGGGCGTGGTCGGGTCGGAGCCTGCCTTTGCCGCCTTTGCCTTACGCGGGCAAGTCGTCAATCTCGGTCCGGCGGCGGAGGACATTACTGTTTTTGCCGCCTTATATGATGAAGCCAGGCAAGTCATAGGAGTGGGCAACGCCCCTGTAGATGTAGAAGCCATGCAAACGGGCGACCAGACCGAATTTCTGCTCACAATCTACAGCAAAGCCGAAGGCGAGGTCGCCAATTACACCTTCTGGGTAGAAGGGACGCGGGTGGAATAAAATTCTTGCCTGGCTGGGAAACCACAACGGGGATGTTGTGGTCAAATCCTATGCAGAAAGATCCAGAGTAGGGGCGGGTGGTCGGAATGGTGTCATTATCCTAACAGAGCGCACACCCGCCCGCCGTTGCCAGCTAGCTTACCGCATAAACAAATAGACAATATAGGTAAGATACGCCAGCACGAGCAACCCGCCCTGCCACCGCGCCAGCTTTCCATCCCACACCAACGGTATGAGTGCCAACGAGAACGCCATCATCACCGGGAAATCCACATTGCGGGAGATGGTGTCTACATTCACAGATTGAATCGCGGCAGAGCCACCCAACACTGCCAGCAGGTTAAAGACATTGGAGCCAACGATATTTCCCACGGAAATATCATCCTCTTTCCGCAACGCCGACACCAGCGATGTTGCTAATTCAGGTAGTGATGTACCGAGGGCAACCAGTGTTAAACCAATCACCAGTTCGCTGACTCCAAAGGTACGGGCAATCGCCGTAGCACCATCCACCAACCATTGCGCCCCCAGCACCAATAACAACATCCCCACCGCCGTACGCCCCAATTCCATCGGCACATTGGCGTTGGGCGTATCGTCCCCCTCTTCTTCAATAAATTCTTCGATTTCGGCAATCGCCTCATCTTCGGTGTGCGCTTTGGTGGCACGGCGGGCGGCATAGTAGGAATAGACCGTAAACACAATAATCCCGATGAAGAGCAGTAACCCCTCCACCTGACCAATTAGCCCGTCCCATGCGAAGATAAAGGCAATTGCCGAAATTCCCAACATCTGCGGGATTTCGCGGCGCAACACGCGGCTATTGACAAAGATAGGGAAAATCAACCCCACCGACCCCAATATCAAGCCGATGTTGGCGATGTTGGAACCAATCACATTGCCGAGGGCAATTTCGCTACTGCCGCGTAAGGCGGCGGTAATAGTTACTAAAAATTCGGGGAGGGAGGTGCCAAAGGCAACGAGGGTTAAACCGATAACCAGCGAGGGAACGCCATAGGTACGTGCAATCCGTACTGACCCTTTTACAAGCCATTCCGCGCCGAAGAACAGCGCGACAAAACCAGCCAACACGAGGAGTATATTCAGTAGCATGATCCCCTTTCTGAAGATGTATGGTGGATAGAAATAGGTATACCCCTATACGGACAAATATGGGTCAAAGTTCCATCATTAAGGGCGAAAATCGTGGTAATCAAACGATTTTCGCCCTTATATGGTATGTGAACATGTGCTAGCGGGTGAAAAGATAAGCACAATAAAGGATATATGCCAAAAGGAGCAGTGCTCCTTGCCATCGTGCCAGTTTTCCGTTCCAGAAAAGGGGAATCAAGACCAGTGAAAAACCAATCATCACGGGAAAATCTACATTCCGCGATACAACATCAACATTCACTGCCCGTACTGCCGATGCTCCTCCCAATACCGCCAGCAAATTAAAGATGTTCGAGCCAACGATATTTCCCACGGAAATGTCATCCTCTTTACGGAGGGCGGAAACAAGCGAAGTCGCCAATTCCGGGAGCGATGTTCCCACCGCGACAAGGGTCAGACCAATAACCAATTCACTAATACCAAAGGTGCGGGCAATGAAGGTCGCGCCTTCCACCAACCATTGCGCCCCTAACATCAAGATCGCAATCCCCACTACGGCACGTCCTGCTTCCAATGCAAAATTCACTTTGGCGGGGGCATCCCCCTCCGCTTCGATAAATTCTTCGATTTCGGCGACGGTGGCGAGTTCGGAATCATCTTTAGAAGCACGTCGGGCAGTATAGTAGGAATAAAAGGTGAAGCCGATAACCCCCAGGAACAGCAATACCCCTTCCCACGATGCGATTTGTCCATCCCAGGCAAAGAACCAGACAATGACCGATACGGCCATGCCGAGCGTGGCGACGGCAGGCGCGACCCACA
>CBKYSX010000252.1:0-6198 GCA_966690745.1 uncultured Ardenticatenales bacterium | reverse complement strand
CCGCCCTGATTTTGGTGGGCGGAATGTTTGAGCAACGGGCGATGGAATCGGATACGTCAAAATTAGCGACCTTTCCTCTGTTGACGGAGCATTTTACGGTCTATCATTATGACCGCCGGGGACGGGGGGACAGCACCGATACCCTTCCCTATGCCGTTGCAAGAGAAATTGAAGATATAGAGACCTTGATTAACGAAGCAGGCGGGTCAGCCTTTTTATCGGGCATTTCATCCGGAGCGGCACTCGCATTTGAGGCAACGGTTGTACTGGGAGCCAAAGTACGAAAGCTGGCAATGTATGATCCGCCGTACAACGATGATGATGAAGCCCAACAAACGTGGCGGCAATTCAGGAACGATCTTGATCAGGCGATAGCAGAAGAGCGATATGGCGATGCAGTGGGTTTATTCATGATGGTAACGGGGATGCCCGCCGAACACCTTGACGGGATGCGCGAGCTCCCCTTTTGGACGATGTTGGAGGCGATTGCGCCCACCATTGCCTATGACGTTACTGCTATAGGGGAAAATGCCACCGTCCCTGTGGAGAAAGCAAAAGGTGTAACGACCCCCACTCTGCTCTTAAATGGTGAGTTAAGCTACCCCTTCATGCTGATGTCAGGTGCGACCCTGGCGAACGCATTACCGAATGTCGAATACCGCATTTTAGCAGGGCAGACGCATGAGGTTGAGCCGGAGGCAATTGCACCGGTGTTGGTGGAGTTTTTTACGCGGTAGCGATTGACCGTCGTTGGAAATTGACCTTTGCTCATACGACAACAGCGGGCGGGTCACAGGTTCCATGCTGATTGCTCCATAGGGTGTGACCCGCCCCCTACAACTATTGCAAAGGTTGGAGCGATTCGCGTACCCGTTCCGCAAATGTTTGATTGATGGCAAGTTCCCGTTCAAACGCTTGTTGGGCAAAGTTGCCGATAAGGGTAAGCCAGGCACTGAAGGGCATGTCATTCATAAACAGAACGACCACACGGGGTTGACCCGCAAAATCGCCTGCTTTGGGAATGTAATAGGTAGCCCCCGTTAAGATACCGGGCAAACTGCCGCCCTTGGTTCCCAATGCGGTAAATTCCGCCTGATTGCCTTCAAATTGCATGGGCCATTCCAGATGGCGGCGCATGATGGCGGTGACTTCGGGCGAAATGAAGGTGTTGGTGGCAACCTGCCCCATTATCGTGGCATAATCGCGGGCGGAGCCGCGCGGGGTTAAGGACACCAGATCTGCCTGGGCGCGAACGGGAATGGTCGGGGCTTGCGCTATCCGCCATTCCCGTTCTGCTTGATACCACACATCATCCCCCTGTAACCGATCCCCTAGTGCCTGCGCCTGTGCCAGAAACGCTTCTCGCGATAATACCTTTAATTCCGCCAGACGGCTTTCAGTCAGGGTGGGTTGTTCGTGATTTTGGAAAAGCAAAAAAGCCCCGGACAACGGCACCGGCGGCTCTTGTTGGGTCAAGTTGCTTTCAGTAATGACGGCGGTAAGTGCTTCCTGTCCGATTCGATAGAGTAATACATCGGTTGCGGCATTGTCGCTGAAACGAATCATGGCACCGGCGATTTGCTCCAGTGTTACGGTTTGGCTGGGGTCGGTAGCATAGCCGTTGCTATGCGGAATTTGCAAATCATCCAGCGCGGCAGGGTGGGCACCGCCATCGGTGTTCGGCAAATAAAATCGCTCCCATTCCGCCAGGGTAATCGGCTGGTCGGGGTCCAGTCGTCCGGCTTCTACTTCCCGCGCATACGCGCCCAGCACCACGATTTTAATAGTAGAAGCAAGGGTAAAAGGGTCTTCGGCGTTATGGGCGATAATGCTTTCTTCGACAGGTGAGCCATCGGTGTTGACGGTATAGGCGATCAAGCCAAAGGTGTCCGGGTGACTCTCCAAATAGGTTAATACTTCCTCATGGGTAGTAAGGGGGTCGGTATAGGATTGCTCCATGGTCAGTGCCAGTACATCCCAGATATTGGCAATATCGTTCCGCCGCCAGAAGGCAAGCGCACTAACGATACCACAGACGGTTATCAGCAGGAGGGTACAACCGACAAGGAAGGGGCGTAGTTTCATGGGGGTGCCTTTCATGGGTGTGTTGAAGGGTACATGTAAGGCTCCCTACGAAGCGGCAGAGCAGGAGGTTGCGAGCGGGACTTAACAACAATAAAGTAACAGGGGTTTTGAGGATCTATCCTCAAAACCCCTGTTACTACTAATACTATGCTTTTAAGATTTTGCTTAAGCCGGCACCGGTGCCGGCATGGCGAGATTTACCGCAACATCGGCTTGGACACGCCCGGTTCCCTGGGTATTGGCATCCAGCCCCAAATCCAATGCCGATTCGCGCAAGATCACTTTAACCTCGGCAGGGGTAAGTGCAGAATTGGCAACGAGCACTAGGGCGGAAATTCCACTCACATGGGGCGTTGCCATACTCGTACCGCTTGCCTCGGCATGAAGCGGTTGTCCGGGTACGGGGTCTCCAAAATTAGGCGCAAGGTTGGAGAGTGCGGCAATGATTCGATGTCCCGGTGCTACAACATCCGGCTTGTTGCGTCCGTCTGTCGTCGGTCCGCGACTGCTAAAGTTGGCAATGGTATCATTATCGGTGCTGGCACCTACCGTAATCACTGCTTCGGCGGCACCTGGCGAGCCGATAGTTCCGGTGTTGGGTCCTGAATTCCCTGCCGCCACACAGACAACCACCCCCGCCGCCACCGCATTGTTACAGGCAACGCTCAATGCGTCTGTGCCATCGGAAGGGGTACTCGTACCCAATGAGAGATTCAGGATGTTTGCCCCCTCGAAAACGCCCCATTCGATTCCCGCAATCACAGAGGCAAGCGACCCTGAGCCATTGTTGTTCAGCGATTTTGCACCCAAAATTCTGGCACGCGGCGCGACACCTTTAAACATACCACCACTGGTGGTGCCATCCCCGGCGACAATGGCGGCGACATGGGTGCCATGACCATTGCCATCGGCGACCCCTTCACCCGTAAAATCGCGCTGGGCAAGTACCCTGCCTTGTAAATCCGGGTGGGTGGGGTCTACGCCTGTATCAATAACACAGACTTTAATCCCCTCCCCTTCATTTCCGCCATTCCATACCACCGGGGTACCAATCAAGGGGATGGATTGATCCAGCAACGCAAAAACGGGTTCATCCAGCCAGACCTTTTCCACGTCATTGCTTTGGGCGAGAGCATCAATTTCATCACGGGTGGCGTTCCCGGCAACTGCCGAAATGATGGGCAGAGTGCGCTCGATTTGCATGGAAGGCAAATTATTGGTGACCATTGCACCAATGGCATTGGTGGGACGCACCTGCACAATAATGGGGTATTTAATTTTTGCGGAAATGCCGATGGCATCTCCTTCTGCTGTTGTTTGAAGGGCTTCGACTAATTTGGGATGAAGTTTCGAGCTGTTCATCATCTAACCTTTACTGGGGAACAGAGGGGTTTTAAGATATATCTCTGTTCAGGAAATTGCGTCAACATTTGTGATAATAGAAGATATAATTGCACTATTCAATAGGTTTTTGATAGAAAAGAGGAAATACAAAGCAAAAAAAGAGCAATCCTATAGAGCTTCTATAGATAATTGCTCAAATTCAGAGAGATTCAATATCAACTTGATAAAATAACGGGATGGAATTACCCTTTTAGAAAGCGACTGACTGCGCCGAGGCATCCTTCATTGCCGTCGTTAGAGGTGGGAGGGGTGGTCGTAGGGGGTGTTGTTGGTGGGGTGGCTAATCGTACGGCGACATCGCCTTGTACCCGTCCTCGCCCCTGCGTGTTGGGGTCTAAGCCAAGGGTTTTACAGGATTGTTGGAAGATGGCTTTGACATCGGCGGGTTTGAGGGTGGGATTGACTGCCAACATGAGGGCGGCAAGTCCGGCGGCGTGAGGGGTTGCCATACTGGTTCCGCTCATCACGGTATAGTATTCGTTTACCACTTGCCCGGATGCGGTCCCTGCCGCCCGTAATGCCGTTATGCCATCCCCCGGCAACAGGATGTCCGGTTTAATCCTTCCGTCTTTGGTCGGTCCGCGACTGCTAAAGGAGGCGATACCATCGCTAAAGGTGCTTGCGCCCACGGTAATGACATCCCGCGCTACACCGGGGGAGTTCAGCGTACTCGCGTCGGGACCTTCATTGCCCGCCGCCACCAGCACAATCAGCCCTGCGGCAACGGCTTCGTTACAGGCAACACTGGTGGCATCGGTGCCATCGGAGGGAGTGCGGGAGCCAAGCGAGAGATTGGCAATCTGCGCGCCTTCATCCAATGCCCATTCCAGTGCGGCGATGACGGTACTCATTTTGCCGCCACCATCATTGCGTAATACTTTCGCGCCCAAAATTTCGGCACGGGGGGCAATCCCTTTAATACGCCCCTGACTGCTTGCCCCATCCCCTGCTACAATCCCCGCCACATGGGTTCCATGCCCGTTGCCATCCTCTTCGCCTTCGCCCGTAAAATCTTTGCGGACAATCACGCGCCCTTGTAAATCGGGGTGGTTGGCATCCACGCCTGTATCAATGACACAGACTTTGACTCCTGCCCCTTCGTTACCTCCCTGCCAGATGGCATTGATGCCCAATAGGGAGATAGAGCGGTCTAAAAGTGCATAGACGGGTTCATCCAGCCATACCATTTCCACTGCTCCATGTTGGCTGAGTACCTCAATTTCGGTACGGGTGGCTTTGCCCGCTACTGCCGAAAATGTCGGCAACCGCCGCTCCATTTCCATTGGCGGTAATGCCGTAAGGGCGGCAACGCTTTCCGCGCCGCGCATGGGGCGTAAGCGGACAATCACGGGGAATTGCGGTTCTTCTGCCGAAAATACTTCGTCGCCGCGAGCGACAATGGTTAGTTCATTCAGAAGCGTGGAATGGATTTTGGATGCATTCATGGGGAGTGAAGAGTGATGAGTGGTTAGTAATGAGTGAACGGCAACGACTCAACAATAATATATCCATTTGGATTCCATCTAACGATGGGGAAATATATTCTGTTGCCATTCCCCTTTGTGAAGAAACGGGGGATAGATTCATTAAAACGGACGAAAACGAGCGTACCCAAATCCTTATTCATCAACCAGAGGAAGTGCCATTGTGCAAACAATACCGGGGTCCTTATCCACAGCATCTTCGCTATGGACCCCCGGCACAGACACTCAAAAGGCGCGAACTTCGCCATCGGGTTCGATGCGTTTTACATGGGGGTGTTTGGCTAAATCCAGTACAGCGTTGCCTTTGCCGGTAGCGGAAAGCCCCGGAATGATACGGAAACGGCGATGAACGGTCATGCCCAGATTTTCGCAAACGTCCGCCACTGCCTGAGTATCGCCATCGGTGGTGACGATAACATCATAGGCACGGGACGGCGCGGCGAGCAGGGTGTGGTAAAAAGGTTCTTCAAGGGTTGTCATATTTACATCTCCATGGGGTGTGCCGGGGTCTAACGCACGGTAGAAACGCACCTCTCGACCTTCATAGGCGGCAAGGTTGCGCGATTCCAACACATCCAAATGTCCCGCCACTTCGGAAACCGCCAGAAACAATTGCGATTCGTTGAGTTGCGGGAACAGATACGTCACCAGCTCATAGACGGTACGGGGTTGTACCTGTATCGCCTGATATAATTGCATTGCCCGTTGCTCAATCCCCTCTAACCGTTGCTGAATAAGAGGGTGTTGGTCATAAAACGGGTCGCCATGCCCCGGAAAGATTTGTTGCGACGGCAGGGTTGCCATCCACTGCAACGCTTCAATATATTGCGGCAAGGCGCGGGGGCGACGTGTTTCGCCGGGGGCGGGCGGCTCCAGCAGGGCGTTACTACTGATACGGGGCAGAAGATGGTCGGCACTCACAAATAGATTGTGTTCTTTCTGCCACAGTCCAATTTGGGTGGTGGAATGACCGGGCAGGCGTACCACCTCCCATACCAACCCATCCCCCAACGCCAACGATTCCCCCCCATAAAGCCAATTCGTTACCGGAACGGCACTGCCCACCTTCCGCATCGCGGCGAAATAATCAAAGCCTTTGCGTGCGGTGGCTTCGGGTAAGCCGCTGACCAACAGAGCACGAACCATAAACTCGCCCTGCCGTTGCCATTCTTCATCCATATCCAGCAACATGGGGCGGGCGTGAGCGATGTCGGGTGCGTAGATG
>CBKYSX010000251.1:0-6215 GCA_966690745.1 uncultured Ardenticatenales bacterium | reverse complement strand
AAATGGAATTTATAGGCTTCATCACCGCGCATGAAATCATACCGCTTCATGCCTTTGCTGATGGCATATTCGATATGATAGGCAAGCAACAACCACCCCGGACTGAGTGCATCCCCGGCGGCATTATCGAAACCGGAATTATACAACAAAATGCTCTCGCGCCAGCGAAAGGCAAAATAGGAAGCCATTGGTTGACCATTGATGTGCAGAAAAATTAGTTCCAACCACCCTTTGGCGACAAAGGCTTCCGCCAGTTCCGTGAAAAATTGCGCCATCAATGGGGTCATAAACGCCGCTTTTTCGGGCGTACTTAATTGGTGCAACCGCAGAAAATCGGGCATGGCTTCGTGAACCGCATCCGCGGGCGTAACATGCCAACTGACCAGACTTTCCTGCCCCGCTTTGCGAAGCTTGCGCCGGATTTCGCGCCGCTGTTTGCCATCCAGTTGCTCCAGATAATCATTCCAATTGTCGGGCAACGGAATGACAGGGCAAACGGCTTCCCGTTCCATTTCTACCCGCGCCTCATGGGCAGGCGCGACGCGCAAAAAAGCCTCGCGAATCGGCGAGGCTTGGGGCAAATCGTGCAAGTCCAAACAACAACAATCACACGCCGCCCAAAACGCTACCAACGCGGAGGCAACATCGGCTTCGCGCCCCGGTGCGCTCACCACATCCAAATAATCACTAATATCCACGCCGCCTACGAAGCGTAACACCGGCTCGTTGTCGTCGTTCAAGGTGCGATAAAAAGGCGCAAGCCCGACCAATGTCCCTGCATTGTCCCGCACCGTCCAGAGTTCCAGACGGTCCGTACCGCCAAAATACTGCCACCACAATCGGGCAAAGGCAAGGCTGTTAAACGGAGTTGCCGTGCGGCTAACTCCGTGAAGTGTGTCCCATTCTGTTGCAACTTCCTCAAACGCATCCGACCCGGCAACTATCGCTACATCCATAACTATCTCTATCTTCGCCGAATATGGGTATAATTCTTTGTGTTACAAAGAATTATACCACCCCACGACTGATTTTCAAGAATAGGTATTGTTCTTTACAGAGAGAAAGGAGAGCGGAGAGAGAAGAGCGAAGAAACGGCGGAACGTTACCCACCTTCCTTTTCCGTTTTTCCCTGGCTTTTTCCCCTTTGGTGTATGGCACAAGGCTCAGTTCTATTTGTATTTACCGATGGCGTTGGTGTTGGTTCAAATTCCCCTTCCGAAAACCCTTTTATCGAAGCCGAAATTCCCACATGGCGTTCGCTCGCCGGTGGAAGTTTGCCTACCCTTAGCCACCCTGCGCCCCGTTCCGGCAACCATGCCACCGTTCTGGGAGCGGATGCTACATTGGGGGTAGAGGGACTGCCCCAATCCGGGACAGGGACAACGACATTGCTAACGGGGGTAAATGCGCCACAGGTGTTGGGGCGGCATGACGGACCATACCCCTCCGCCGACCTGCAACCCCTGCTTCAGGAACAGAATCTGTTGTCCCGCACCATGCAGGCGGGATGGCGTGCGGCGTTCGCCAATGCTTATCCTCCCTTTTATTTTGACCGTCTGGCGCGGGGCAAGGCGCGGCGCACCACCTGTACCCAAGCGGCATTGGGCGCGGGCTTATCGCTCCGCACCTATGAGGATTTAATCGCAGGGCAGGCGTTATCGGGGTGGATTACCAACAACGAATGGCGGCGGTTGAGCACCGATATTCCTATCATTACCCCCCATCAGGCAGGACAGAATTTAGGGCGGCTGGCGTTGGGGCATGATGTTACGCTGTTTGAATATTTCCAGACCGATCATTTGGGGCATCGCCCCGATATGGCACAGGCACATGCCACCCTTCAGATGTTGGATGCGTTTCTGTCGGGCATTACTGCTACACTGAACCCCGAACAGGATTTGCTGATTGTTGCCGCCGACCATGGCAATTTTGAAGCCCAAAACCACACCGACCATACCCTTAACCCCTCAATGGTGACGGTATGGGGAAAGGGGCATCGTCAGGTGGCGGCGGGGATTGAAACGATTGCCGACATTGTGCCGGGGGTGTGGGCATGGCTGGAGGGGCGACCGCATGGGACGGGTTCCCCGACCTAAAGGACGGGGCAATGAAATACGGGAGTCCGCGAAACGAGTGTGCCTGGCAGAAGACATCCGTATTCAATAGCCCTGCCCTTCCAGGGCAGGGAACCCGGTGCGTCACGGTATTATTTGCCTACCTACCATAAACCACCGTTCTATATACGTGTGCTTGCGGAGGTGAATTCCTCTTCTCGTTTCTCATTTCACGTTTCTCGTTCCAAAAGGAGATACATATGACCACTCAACCCGATGGCTTTCTGGCAGTTCCCGCTTCCGGCACCGGCAAAGGGGTATTGGTGCTTCACGCATGGTGGGGCTTAAACGACACCATTAAAGACCTCTGCACACGGTTGGCACATGAAGGGTTCGTTGCCTTTGCACCCGACCTCTTTCATGGCAAAGTTGCTGACACGATTGAAGGGGCGCAGGCACAAACCCGCGCCGCCGACCATGACTTGATCCGCGCCGACCTTGCCGAAGCCATTACGTTTCTCAAGAAACGGAGCGGTGGGACGGATGATGGCATTGCGGTGATTGGTTTTTCATTCGGGGCGTATTACGCTTTTGAAGTTTCCATCAGTACCCCAGACTCCATTCAATCGGTTGTGGTCTTCTACGGGGCGGGACCCACGGATTTTAGCGGTTCGCAAGCGTCCTATGTGGGTCATTTCGCCGAAACAGATCCCTATGAGCCACAAGAGTACGTAGATGCTACAGAGGAAGGGATACGGCAGGCGGGTCGCCCGGTGACGTTTTATCAGTACCCGAATACAGGACATTGGTTTTTTGAGCCGGACCGCACGGATGCCTACAACGCAGAGGCGGCAAAATTGGCGTGGGAACGGACATTGGAGTTTCTGAAACAATAACCCCCCTTTATCCTACCATGCACACACCCTCAGAATCTACTCAACATATTCTATGGCAATGGCTTATACCCCATGAGCCGGGATTGGAACATCTGATACTGAATAAGAGTCCTGATCTGGTTCGTGCCAATGGACTCATTATCGGGATTTCCGAATCGTTTCCCTTTCATCTCCGGTATCATGTTACTTGTGATGCTACCTATCACTTCCAACAGGCTGATGTGGTAGTTGAGATAGAGGGAAAACCGGAACGATCCATTCAGTTGGAACGGGATATAAGCGGTGAGTGGAGAAATAAGGAAGGAAAGCTCTTACCCTTTTTACGAAACTGTACGGAAATTGATATTCAGGTGTCGCCTTTCACCAACAGCTTACCTATTCGCAGACTTAAAATAGAGGTAGGAGCGGCGGCAGATATCCGCGTTGTTTACATTACGATACCATCTCTGGAGTTGTCTGTAGAACAACAGCGGTATACCCGCCTTGCTGATAGCGAGGCATCGCAAAGGTATCGTTTTGAAAGTCTCGATACCGGCTTTACGACTGAGGTTAATACGGACCGTAATGGGTTAGTGATTGAATATCCTGATATTTGGCGGCGGGTCTGGTAAATGAGCAATTTACACAAATCCCTTCGCCCGCAATATCCCTTCGATTTTGGCGCGGTGTGCCTGTTCCCATTGCTCAAGGGTTTCGGCGGCATCCTTCGCGGCGCGGGCTTGCGCCTTCTGAAGCACCGCCTCCAAATCCGCTAGAGGCACAACCACAATCCCCTCCTCATCGGCAACCACTATATCCCCCGGCGACACTTCGACCCCGCCACAACGTACCGTTCCGTTTAATATCCCGATTTGGTCTTTCCCGCCCGGAATCGGGCTAACCCCCCGTGCAAAGACGGGGAAGCGATTCTCCCGCGTTTCGGCAACATCCCGAATGACCCCATCAATCACAAAGGCGGCGATACCCCGCTTCTGCGCCACCGCACAGACATTACCCCCTGCCACCGCATAATCTACATCCCCCGCTTCCACTACGATAATCGAGCCGGGGGCGGCGCGGTAAATCGCGGCGTGAAGCATCAGATTGTCGCCGGGAGGACATTTGACGGGATATGCCGGACCCGCCACGCGGGGCATTCCCTGCCATAGCGGGCGAATACCAATATCCATGACCTGTTGGCGGGTGAGAACATCAGCGAGGGTGGTGGGGGAAAGGGCGAGGAAGGGAGTGGAGTCGGTCATAAGAAATGAGAAGCGGGAAATGGGAAACGAGAAGAAAGAACGCGGGTCGTTTTCTCGTTTCTCATTTCTCCTTGCCCATGTTCTATATTACCGCATCAGGCGCGGGTCGAGGGCATCGCGTAAGCCGTCGCCGACAAGGTTCCATGCCAGCACGGTAATGCTGATGGCTAATCCGGGGAAAAAGACGAGGTGGGGTGCACTAAAAATCTGCGCCCGTTCCGCGCCCAGCATCGCACCCCATTCGGGGGCGGGGGGTTGCGCCCCAAAGCCAAGGAAGGAAAGCGCGGCGGTTTCCAGAATCGCCCCGGCAATCCCCAGCGTGGCTTGCACAATCAACGGGGTCATGGAATTGGGCAAAATGCGATTAAACAAAACACGGGTATGATTCGCGCCCAAGGCACGGGAGGCTTCGATATATTCCAGTTCTTTGATCGAAAGCACACTGGCACGAATAATCCGCGCATAGGCGGGAATACTAACAATCCCCACCGCCAGCAGTGCCGCCGCCATACCCCAGAAGCCCGGCAAGCCCGGTACATCGGGCAACCCTTCCAATCGGGGGTTAAGCACCACCACAATTGCAATTGCCAACAACAGCGAGGGGAATGCCAATAGCACATCCATCAGACGCATAATGACATCTTCCACCCACCCTCCGGCATACCCCGCCACCGCCCCTAAGAGCGTCCCGATAACGATGGCAAATGATACCGTAGCAAACCCGATTAGCAAGGAATAACGCGCCCCGTAGACCATACGGCTAAACATATCCCGCACATTGCCATCCAACCCCATAAGATGCTGGGGTTGGTCGGCGGGACAGCCGAGTGCGTGAATACAAGGCGGGTCGCGCCGGGTGACATCTTCAATCCCAATCAGCTGTTGTAACGGGTCATAGGGGGCAATCACCGGCGCGAAAATCGCGGTAAAGGTGAGGACTCCCAAAATAAACAATCCCACCATCGCCGTGCGCTGGCGTAGAAAGCGGCGCAGGGTTACGCGCCATAAACTTTCCGACGGGGCAGATTTTTTCAGTTCCAGCGATGCCAGTGGTTCAGAGGCGAGGGTAGCCATAGGAGTGATGAGTGATGAGTGAAAAGTGATAAGTGAACGGCTGTGACGACATTATTTTTTCCGTGTCGTTCACGTTTCACTTATCACTAACCACTATTCACTATGAAAGGCGGATGCGCGGGTTGAGGTAGGCGTAGGAGAGGTCTACGAGTAGGTTTGCACCAACAAAGATAAGGGCAATGAGCAGGGTAAAGCCTTGCACCACCGGATAGTCCCGCCCCGTGATGGATTCATAGAGGGTACGCCCGACCCCCGTCAACCCGAAAACCGTTTCGGTCAGCACTGCCCCGCCCAGCAACAAGCCCAGTTGCAAGCCAATGACCGTAACCACTGGAAGCAAGGCATTGCGGAGGGCATGTTTGGATATCACCGCCGCTTGCGTTAAGCCTTTGGCGCGGGCAGTCCGAATGTAATCCAGCCCCAGCACCTCCAGCATACTGGAACGGGTCATGCGGGCGATGATTGCCATCGGAATCGTACTAAGCGCAACCGAAGGCAGAATCATATAGCGGATGGCTTGCCAGAAGACATTCCACTGTCCTGTGATGAAAGCATTCAGGGTGGTCATATTGCCGATGAAAAGGGCAACATTGTCGCGAAAAGTGTTTTGCCCCAATTCCCAACCCCACAGTTCATAGAACGGGTCGGGCACAACCCCGGCGGGCAAGCGTCCCGATGGTGGCAATTGGAAGGGGGTATCTTTTAATAAAATCGCAAAGGTATAACTGAGCATTAGCCCCAGAAAGAAGACCGGAACCGACACCCCGATATTGGCAAAAACCATCGTAATCACATCCGCAAATGAGTTACGCCGCACCGCCGCAAAAATCCCCAGCGGGATTCCTACGATGATGGCGATAATCAAGGCATTGAGTGCGAGCTCCAAGGTCAAGGGGAATCGCTCTACCATCAAATCAACAATCGGTTTCCCAAACTTAATCGAATTGCCA
>CBKYSX010000250.1:0-6221 GCA_966690745.1 uncultured Ardenticatenales bacterium | reverse complement strand
GCCGCCCTGCCCCGAACCACTGGACGCGCCCGTATTGTTTTCGATCAATGCCCCATTGAAATAGACGGTGGTTTCGGCGGCATAGAATGCCCCCCCTTGCCCTACGGCTTCCCCCGGTCTGGTTTTGGCGATGTTGCCCGTCATGGTCAGGGTGGTTAGGGTGGCGGATATGTTGGTGTCTGTACCGTTGTCGTTGCTGTCAATATAAAGCGCGCCTCCCGCCGCTTCGTGCGTAGAAAGGGTGTTATTACTGTCGTTGGCGATATTTTCAATGAAGGTGTCGTTGGTCATCGTAACGGTGGCGGTGGCATTTAGCGTGACAACGGCGACCCCGCCCCCCGAGCCGTTCCCAGCCAATGATGTATTGGCACGCGCTACGTTGCCTTGCCATAGGTTGCCGGAGAGCGTGACGCGGGTATCGGCACTTTCACCCACGTATAAACCACCCCCACGCGCGTCATTGGTTCCGGTGGTGGAACTGCGGGCGGTGTTGGTGATAATTTCACTGTCGCTCATAGTGATATAGGCACGTCCCGCCCCCGCATTTCCGGCGGCATAAATCGCACCCCCTAACCCCAGCCCCGACCCGGCAGGTTTGGCACTGTTGGAGTAGAAGTCGGAGGCAGTAATCACGGCTGTGCCATCCACCACTGCCAACCCGCCGCCAAAGCCTGTATTTGCCCCCGAACTTGCCACGTTGTCAGCGACCTCGATGTTTTGGGCATAGAGGCTGGAGCCGCGATAGACCCCGATACCCCCGCCAAAGCCGGTACGGGTGGGTCCGGTGAACGCAAGATTGTCCAGCACCAGAACGGTATCGAGATAGAGGGATGCGCCGTTGTCTACCAGAATACCGCCGCCAATCCGCCCGATGCCAACGGTCGGATTTTCGTTGCTGGCGTTGCCGTTCGTGATACGGAGATTATTGACGAGAACCATAATCCCGTTGCCATCCACCAACAGGGTGCGCCCGCTGTCGGTTCCGTCAATAATGGTATTCGCCATGCCATTGCCCTGTAGGGTCAGGGAACGGTTGATGACCAGATGTTCGGCAAAAGAGCCTGTGGCGACTTGAATCGTGTTACAGGCAGGGTCGTTGATGGCGGCTTGGATCGTGGCATATGTGCCGGAAGGTACAGCGCATAATCCATTCAAGGGTTGTGCCCGCACCGACAATGTAAGGGGTAGTAAAGCCGTGACAAGGGAAAGGCAGAGTATGAATGTGCCGAGGACGACCCCCCAGCGTGCTAATCGGAATGTAGACGGTTGCATACAGAACCTCGCTTTTGGGAGGAGGCGGGGTGCCACCCACCCCTTCTTATTCATGGGGCGCGGACGGAGGGGGGGGCGTCTGAGGGGTCACGCCACCCGCCCCGTTCACGCAAAAGACGGTTTAAGTCGGCAAGGGTGTGAAAATAGAGTTTCTTGCCATCTGCCCCCTGAAAGACCCCGCGCCACACCCAAAGGTTCCCATCTTCCACTTCTGCCCAGAGCGAGAGCAGGAATGATTGATGGGGCGGGGGAATTGCAGGCGGAACAGATGGATCACTTGCCATAGTCCGAGTATAGAGGATGGGTATCGTGTGGTTATCGGTTGGGGCAGAGTGAAATTGAACTATCCCGACAAAATTTTGGGAAAAATCAGGGTGAAACAGATAGGATAGTGGCAGATAAAGAGGAAACTATCCCGACAAAACGAGAAATGAGAAAAGTCAACGAAAGCGACAATGGCGACGATGGCTAGCCGTAGGGATATCCCCTTGTGGTTTCGCTTTCGTTTTTTATGGTTGTTTGGGAAGTATAAAGTTAGGAGTTACGCAGTTGAGCGTAAAAATGATTCCTGCAAGGAATCATTTTTACGCTCGTTTCTTGCTTAAAGTGCGTAACTTCTAAAAGTAAGGGAAAAGAGAAAGAAACCGGGTCTTCAACGGCAGAAACCCGGTTTCGGGTAGGGTAATGATGCCCTTAGGTGTTGTGAAATAAGTGAGTTATTGGGAAGTTGTTACTTGCGGCGACGGGTGGGGAGGTGGATACCTGCATCACGGAGGGCGGCGAGGTCCCGTTCAATCGTGCGTGTGGCAACGTTAAGAGCCGATGCCAAATCTTCGTCGCTGGGGGTTGCGCCTTGCAGGGCGGCTTCGGCACTCAATCGTTGCAAAATGGAGTGGCGGCGTTGCGCCTTGTTGGGAATATCGTCATCAAGGGGCGAATAGAGTGTCCAGCGAATGTTGACATAATCATCGGGCGTGAGTTTACGACCGAGGGGAACATCGGCGGCGACGAGCGAAACCGAAATTTGGTGGGATAACGCCTCAATCGCGGTACGCACTTGTCGGTTGAGCGGTACTTTATCTAAAAATCCTTCCCGTTCGGTGGTGGGCAGGGTGGCGGCAACGGTCAACATTTTATGATGCGCCGCTTGCAAATGGCTCAGACTTTGATGGGGGTCGTTGTGATGCTGATAGAGCAGAAAAGCAACATAGTGAACCCATTGGCGGATGGCGGCTCTGGTGACATTGGACAATTCGGCAAGCGCAGACAAAAGCACCGTATGCGCGGTAGTACTTTCTCCCATTGTCAGAGTAACAAGGGCTAGCCCTGCCTGACTTTCAACCCAATGTTGCCGTTCGCTCAGGGTGGCGCGGATTTCGATTGCCTGTTGCAATGCCGCTTGCGCTACTTCTAGTGACCCCAAATCCAAAAATGCCAATCCCTGACCATGCAAGACGTACCCTAACCCATGTTTACGGGACAATTCTTCGTTGAGTTCCAGCGCTTCGGCGTAGAAGGGTAAGGCTTCCTCTGATTTGCCCCATAACCGGTAGGCACTGCCCAGATTGCCGAGGCTGATTGCCATACCCCAGCGATCTTTTAGGCTACGGCGAATCGCCAATGCTTGCGAATAGAATTCAATGGCTTCTTCGTACTCGCCCAGAATCCATGCCACTCCGCCCATATTGTCAAGGTTGTCGGCTTCCCCGCGCCGGTGTCCCTGTTCGCGGCTCAGATATAATGCCCGTTTGTGGGTCGTGCGGGCTTCCGGATAGCGTTCAAGGCTCCAAAGATTGGCACCGAGGTTGTTCAATGCCTGTGCTTCTCGAATGATATTGCCGTTGGCACGGAACAATTCAGCCGCCTGTTGGTGTAAATCCGCGCCCAATGGGTGATTTCCGGTTTGCCAGGCGATGCCCCCTAACAGGTCAGTGGCGATGGCATACCCCTCTTTGTCACCCGATTGATGGTAAAGTGTCTGTGCTCTGCGGATTTGCTGTTGCGCCTCGTCATATCGCCCCCATTCCCGGAGAACGCGCCCCAATACAATTCGCAGGGAGGCTTCTCTGCGGTGATTCGGACGGTGCTGAAACGTATCCAATCCCTGCTGAATGGTGGTGGCGGCTTCCTGAAAGGCTCCGATTGCCCAATGATAGTAGGCGTATTGTTCCCTAACCTCATCAAGCCATTGTATCTGATTCGTTTGCTCCGCGATGGCTTGTAAAGTTTCTAAGTCCCGGAGTTGAGCGGCACGATTGCCCAGAACGTTTTCGGCTTGCAACCGCCCCATCAGTGCCTGATAGCGCGACTCCGTAGCATGGTCGGGCAGATGGTCAAGTGACAGACTGAAATAATGTTTGGCACTTGCCATTGCAAAGCCGGAGAGCGCGGTTTGCCCTGCCGCCAATGCATGGCGACTGATGGCAGGTGGGTTGTCGCTTTGTTCGGCATGGTGGAGCAATCGGGTGGGTTCGATCCCTTGCTCGTTTTCAAGGCTTAATAACGCGTTATGATGCCATTGGAGTTGCTGTTTAGCATCCATGCCCTCATAAACCACCCGTCGCAATGTGTCATGGTGAAAGCGATAGCCATTCCCCTCCACCATTACCATGCCTTGTTGTTCCAATTCGCCCATGAAGCGCGGTAGGGCGACAGTATCGGTGCCGGAAATTGCCATCAGTTTTTCCAGATGGTCATAGCGAAAGCGATAGCCCAATACCGAAGCCGCTTGCAACAAGGTTCGGGCGGTAGGGCTGATAGGTGCCAAACGACGCTGAAACAGGGTGTGGAGGTGTACGTCCGTGGTGGAGGTATCCGTCTGCAAAAGTGTTAGTGCTAATAAGGGGTTGCCGTTGGTAACCACATGGAGCCGGGTGGCAACGTCTTCAAGGGGGGGCGTGGTGGAGTAGTGCGGGGTGACAGTGTGAATGAGAACGCTTAAATCGGTGGGCTTTAAGCCTTCTATTGTGAAGGTCGGCATTCCCTGCCGACTCCACGCTTCTATAATTGCCCATTGGTTGGGGTGGTGTTCTAACGCTTCCAATCGTGCGGATAGTACCAGAAGGCAGTTACTGTGCGCTAATGATTCACGCAGATGGCTCATCACTGTCCAAAACCCTTCATCTGCCCATTGGATATCTTCCAAAATGAAGAGATGGGGCGCAATTTGGTGAAGCCCTTCCAGTAACCGTTGTAGCGCGAGTGCCACCCGTTCCGGGGTGTACGTTTCATGGTCAGAAGCGAGGGGAACGGACATCAGCGAAGCCAACGATGGAAACGCCCGCGCTACGACCCCTAACCATAGTGGCTGGACCAAGTGTGCCACTTGTTGGCGACGGACGGGGGGTAGGGCAGTTGTCAATGCTTCTTGCAGAGGGGCGTAGGCGGCAGGGAGGGTTAACTCCTGACCGTACCCCCACGCCACCTGCCAACCGCGCCATGTGGCGGCATTCGCAAATTCTTTCAGCAGACGGCTCTTGCCAACACCCGCTTCCCCCAGCACGAGGCACAACCCCCCTTGCCTGGTGGTGGCTTGTTGTAGGAGTGCCAGTAATTTGGCACGCTCGGCGGTACGACCCACAAAGGGAGGGTGGATAAAGGGATTCGCGGTAGGAAAGGCGGTATGGCGGCGGTTGGCTACTTCACGCCGTACCTCTTCACCCAAAAGTTGCGTGGTGGCGGCGGGCGGAACCCCCATTTCTTCTTTCAATAGTTGCTCTACTTGTTGGTACACCTCCAACGCTTCAGCGGGGCGGTCCAGTGCCATCAGGGTGCGGATGACCCCCCGTTGCCCTTCTTCGTATAAGGGTTCGGCGGCGGCAAGACGGCGATACCATTCCAGGGCGCGGGATGAATCGCCCTCCCGTTCGGCATGGTGCGCTAATTTGAGCAGGAGTGTAATGTAGGTATCCCGTAACCCGACCCGCCGCGCCAGCACCCACTCCTCGTATCGTTCGGGAAGCAAATCACCGCGATAGAGTTGTACTGCCTTCTGCCACAATGGAGGACTATCGCTTTTTGCCCATGTTTCAAATTGCCGGACATCTACGGTGACATGGGGCGGTATAACCAGAGAGAGGGTTGCCCCATCCCTTTCCAGCCAACCCGCCCCAATACTCTTTTGGAGTTGGTAGAGGGTGTTCGAGAGCCGCCGTTGTCCCCGTTCGGGGGGGGCTTCTTCCCAGAAACGTTCGACCAATTGTTCCCGTGTGTGAGGTGTGTGGGGATGGAGAAGGAGAAAGGCAAAAAGCGCAGTGGCTTTGCCCTCGGGAATAGATAGTCCCGCCCCGTTCGACAGCACCTGAAACCCCCCCAACAGCGTCACAACACAAGTGGGGAGGGCGTGTGGCGCGGCGGGATGTGGTGATGGACCCATACAACTATCCTATCAGGTGCGGAACGGCAATGCGTCTACGGTTATCATAAAGAACTTAACGCAGAATCGCAAGGCTTTTGGGAAATTTTCGTATAGATGGGCGTTTATTTCATAAGGTCGCCATAAGGAAAGTTGCGGTGCGTGGAAGATGGGGCTACACTGTAAAGGGTAATTTTGGTGGCGTGCCACACTCATCATGTCCTCAACCATTCCTTCTTCTTCTATTCCCGCAACGTCCCCCACACGCGGGCAACAATCTTGGTTTCGTCGCTGGCGACGGGTTCCGGTGGTGCTACAGATGAGCGTCACCGAATGCGGCGCGGCGTGTCTTGCCATGATTTTGGGCTATTACGGGCGGCATACCTCGCTGTTGGAAGCCCGCGATTATTTTGGAATCGGGCGGGATGGCGTGTCGGCGTGGCAATTGGTGGATGTAGCCCGGCAGTTGGGGTTGGAAGCGAAAGGGGTTGGCATAGCGGCGGCGCAGGTGCGCGAGCAGACTTTGCCCGCGATTGCGTTTTGGAAAGAGAGCCATTTTGTCGTTGTGGAGCGGTTCGTCGGGGACAAAGTAGAT
>CBKYSX010000249.1:0-6223 GCA_966690745.1 uncultured Ardenticatenales bacterium | reverse complement strand
TACCGCCTGTTGATGGAGCGTTACATGGGGTATCGCTCACTGCCGAAACCGTAGAAGCCTATCAGGTTGCCTATCAGGAATTGTTTGGCTTTAATTTTTTCCCCTATGAATCCTTGTTCCACGAACGGGAATTAATGGTCAATACGGCGGGGGTGGAACGACTACGCGCATTGATGGAGGAGACAGGATTTGACCATACCCTGTATGCCGTTGGCGCGGCAGACCATCTGGGCGTGGAGCTGGCATTCATGGCGTATCTCATAGCCCGCGAGATAGCCGGGGAACAGAGCGGGCAGGGGTGGATGCTCCACAGAGCGCGAGCGTATCAGGCAACCTTGCTTTATCAGCATCTGGCAACATGGGTTCCGATGGCAATGTTGACCATGCAAGGCATTGCTCCCACACCCCTTTTCCATCTGCTGGCAGAAATAACCCTCGAATTGGTGCTATCGGATGTCACGACGATTCCTGCAACAGATACCAACGAATGGGTAGAGGCGTTACCTATATCAGACGCACCACCTAGAGATGAAAACGAGGATGATGGGCTTTCATCGCTGATTCGGCACCTGATTACTCCCTTTGAAAGTGGCGTGTTCCTTACGCGTATCGGGATTCGCCGGATGGCGCGGCAATTGCACCTGCCTATGACCATGGGAGACCGCTTTGGTATGGTGAAACAGCTGTTTGAGGCGGCGGGGCAATTTGAGAAGATCGAGCCGTTGGTTACGGTACTGGAACAGCATTGGACGCAAACCGAAGCGCAAGTGGTTGCACTTATGAATGCCGCACCTCTATGGCGTTCCTATGGGGATGTGTGGTTGAGACGTTTAGGACAGGGGCGGGGCGTTTTGGCGGATTTACACAAGAGTTGGGAAGTGTGGGAAGGTGAAGGGGGTTCACCATGATTGATGAGGCAATGACTTTGCTCCGCGCATGTGCTACGCACCCTATAGACCCCTCACCTGCGGAATCTCTCAATAAACCGGTCTATAGACCCGCCTCTTATGGAGATTAAGAATTAGATCTCGTAACCCTGTAGGGGCGTACCCTTGTGGTCGCCCGTCGTTTCCCAAGGCAGGGCGGGCACAAGGCACCGCCCCTACAGACTACCTTACGGAGTTATCTTCTTAACTCCCATTAGAGCGGGGAAATGAGGATGGAGAGCCAATTTGCCCCGTTGTTTCGTAAGTGCTTCATCTTGTAATAAGTGAGGTAATGGAAGTGAGAAAGAAACCGAGTTTTCCACGGCAGAAACTCGATTTCGCCTCTTATACCAATTAACTTCTCTGCGATGTGACTCGCCCGCCCCATACGAAACCATATCTGCTACAAAAAGCCCTTCTCCCGCAAAAGGCGTTCTACCTCACGATTGTGTTCAGCATTTTGCTGGCTGGCACGCCCCCACGCCTCCTCACTATCATCTTCCAGCACCAGGTTGTCGCGGTAATTTTCGAGGGGTTCCACTTCCCCGTCGGCGTGGATGCGGATATGGCGACTGTTGGTACGACGGTTTTCGGCGTAGAGATCAAGCGAATCGCCGCCGTCGTTCAGGCGGTAGCGAATGGTCCATCCCCCTTCTTCAACCGTGCCGGTATCGGGAATAGGGTCGGGTAGCACCACACCCTCGGTTTGAAAATAGTCTTCAAAACTTTCTCGAATCTTGTTCATCATCTGTGACCTTTACCCGCCTACGGCGGTGCAGTCAATCACCAGTTTGCCACTAGTGGGCGTGACTGAATTAATTCGTACCCTCGTATACGGCAACAGCAGAACTTCATCTTCACCCGTCTGAACACCGCCCACCCCCGACATCTGGTTGAGTGTCTGATCGAACTCGTTATCTTTCTGTACCATTGCAATGGACATAATATCGCGTCCCGATGCGGTAATACCATGAATTACCCAGACCGCAGGACGCGTCCCACTGGCGAAACCTTCTGCTACGGTACGAGTGCGTGATGTACTACTCAGACTCTTGAAAACAATAGTGTTGCCCTGGGCAATCGTGTTGCCTGTATCCCAGCTGACGTCTTCGCCACGATAAATATCCCCCCCACCCCACGGCGGCAATTTGTTCAGCGCAGAGACAGCCATCAGGTTCAGATGTTTTGCCTCGTTGTGGCGATCTACTTCTACCTGCCGTTCTTTCTTGGTTCCTTTACTTACCGAGGGACCACTGTTCCGTGCCGCCGAGTTCATCTCGCTATAAACATGTCCACTATATGCCTTCAGCGCACCATATTCAATGCTATCCATATTTTGGACTGCCGCTTTCACCAGCACATTTTTTTGATAGGTCCGTTTGGCGGCTTGTGTAAGGCGTGAATCCAATGGATTGATAGGGGTTTGGAGTACATTCACATCCATTCTGCCACCGGTGGGGTCTTCGTCCATTACCTGTTTCTCGGCGTGCTCGGTTTCATAATCGCCGATGCCACTTTCATCCAGCAACTCTGCCTTCTTGTTGGTCAGCAATGCTTTGGATGCGGTAATATCTCCCCCACTCGCATTGTAACCCCGCAGAGCGGTAGCATAGTGCGGCTCTATTTTCGCCAGTGACGTGCCATCGTAGCGCACAATTTCCATCAACTGTTGCATGATGGGTACAGGTACATTGACAGTGGCAGTGCGTGCTTGAACAAAAACATCGCCGGTTTCTTTAGGCAGGAAATCGGTTTTAACATCCGCCAGCACATGGCGACGATTGCCTTCTTTGGTATCTTTGCTGGTAGTGCCTGTATCTGCCAAAGCGTGGTTAATTTCCCAATCCAGAAGCTGCTGCGATATGACAATTAATTGTTGCAACTGCGCCAGATAGGCAGTACCCCCAACAGCGGTGTGATATTTGTGGATTTCGTTCAGCACCTTGTCATAGGAGGTCGCGCCCAGTTTTTTGCCCCCTTTGGCGCGGGTGGCTAACGTCTGTTTAGTGGGCAGTTTATCGGAACGGCGCATGACAATGCCCGTTTGCGTCTGCGTTTGCATCAATCGTGTTACGGCACGATTCCCGGCGACACGTTGCAAGGCATGAACATCATCGGGCGTGGCACTATGAACATTCTGCGCGGCATTGTGGAGGCGACTTAAGAGGGACGAGGTACTTTCGTGCTGAACAGAAGGATGATTTTGGGTGGTTTTGGTCGAAGCAACTTTCTGTTGTTGGGGTGGACGAGCGTTTTTGTTCATGGGAAGGGTTCCTTCCGGTAAGGGGGAATAATCAACGCCCGGTTGGTTCTTAACGTAAGGGGTCCCGGGATTCCTACTTTAGGGTACTAGGTTCGGTAGCGGTCGTACTCCGCCTGCGTCACCTCTACGGCACGTTCCACCACCGTGCGGAAAGGGGGCGGTACGCCGCGTGATTCCGTACCATAGTGAAAGGCAAACGTTAATGCTTCTTTATCGCCCGATAACATCAGGGTTAGTTCGCAAGGCGTTCCCTGCGGGTCGGGCATTTGGAACACGCCGTCACGCTCCAACCATTCGGGGGTCAGGGGTTCCAATGTGTGATTCAACGCGGTGGTAGCGATGGTGCCGATCACCATATCATACTCGTTATTCTCTGCCCGCCCCGACCCCTGACGGTTCATGGTACCATCCCGATCCAGTAATATAAACAGGGTAGTTTCGCCCGCTACATCCAGCGAAACGGTTAACGAGGTCACATCAGGCAGAGTAAGCATCTTACACCGGTCCTAATTCATTGCTGGTGCCCAAAAACTCAATGCCGAGATTCTGGATTTCGGTTTGGCTGGCGCGGCGTGGAACCCCCGTATCTTTCTCGTAGAAACAAAAAATTGTATTGTCCCACATATTTTTATTGTGCATCACCTGCGCGATTTCCCAGTGGGTAATCCGCAACCCTACGCCCAGTTCCGTGCCGGGAATCTTGCCTTTGTAACCATGTTCTTTTTTGAAAGACTTGTCGGGGTTTTCAGCGTTGTGCCAGGGCAGATAAAATTTGGATTTCCGCACTTCATCTATTTCATGTTTGGGAAAACCTGCCAGGTTGAAATAGATTTTACCGCCCAGTTTTAGCGAGCATTCGATGGCGGATTCAAAGGCTCTTTGCCAGGGTGACCAGTTGTCGTAGACATCAAATTTGGTTGCCAAGCCCCATTCAACCCACTGGTGAAAATAGACCGGGTGACTCCCTTTTTCGTGAGTTTCCAGCCCTTTTACAAAATCTTGCAGGTGATGATCGCGCCCCAGCGTCTGAAGCAGGGGGTTTTTCGTAAGGGGATCTAATTCGGACGAGGGCACATTGTTCACGCCGAGCGTGGTCGCGCTTTTCATTGCCGCCAGTTGTTCGGGCTTAAAATCGGGAACCCATGTGTACCCAAGCGCAATGTCGGGCACATTTTCATTCATGGTGCGTCCGCCCAGCGTGGTTTCGTGTGGTCCCTTTTCTTCCTCATCCACGAAATAAGTTTCGCCCTGCTGAATGTGTTTTTGCCAGCGTCCGTAACAATAATTCACCAGTAAGTTAAAGTTGCCACCTTTTGCCAGTTGTTTTGCCCCGGCATCCTGAATGAAGAGGTGATTGAGAAAGACCTCAACTTCAATATCTTTCGGAATATCGAACTGTTGGAGTGCCAGCGTCCCTTTTTGCCGTTCCGTTTCTTTGTCTTTGGTATTGCTTAGAAATTCCTGCTGTTCCGATACTTTGGGGCGTGCCCGCTCCAGCTTCAGTTTGATGGCTTCCCGCACCTTCGTTTTCAGGTCTTTGGGAATTGCCGTGGGGGTTTTGGTGCTGTCAATCTCTTGCTTTTGTTTGACTGTTTTGGCGGTGAAAACGGCACGTCCCATCACCACTTCTTCACTTGCCTCAATCTTTTTAGGCAATTCGTGGCGGCTCATGAAGTCATTAATGAAGAGTGTATCGCCCGGAAATTCCTCTGCCAACGCGACGCGTAGTTTGATCAGGTCGGCGGGTTTGTTTAATTTTGTATCGGGGTCGTACACCCGTTGGAGAACGTGCGGCGCAGGTGCGCTTGCCAGGAGGCGTTGCACGGCGCGATTGCCCACCATGCGCTGAAGTTGTAGAAGCACCTGCGGGCTGGCATTGCCATCCAACACAGCACGATAGCCTTCCGTCACACTCTGTTGTGAAGTGCGATGGGAGGTATGGTGAGGCGTAGCGTTGCTGTGGGTGGAAGCGGATTGCGGACCGGGTGGACGGCGGGTAGGGGTAGGCATGGAAGCAGTCCAAGATAGGAACAAACACCAGGACTTTATATTACGAGTGTCTGTTAATTGACGCAAGAAGTACGGAAGTATGGGTACAGGCAAAAGATGAAAGAAAATTTGCGGATTAGCGGGTAGCGCGGGAGCTTGATATCCAAAATAGGGTTACGGCAGGTGGATCAGGTAGCAAGCACAATAAAAAACGGAAGCCCTCTTGTAAGTGGTGCTTCCGTTTGATGTTGATTATGAGGATGAAAAGAGTTGTTGGGACAGCACCAGATCCGTGGTGCTGTCCCAACCTAACCCCACCCTCCCCTTGTCATTACCCATGGGGGTTAGCCATGTAGTTCCAAAGAAAAACCCCTGGCATTCCCCTCCCACCTATAAGGGCGTTGTAAGGTGTGTTGAGGTGGGAGGGATGCCAATGGTTAGGCAAAATGGACAGCGCGGGCTGTGTTACAGGCAAAGCGATGAAGGCTACTACGGTGGTTGTGACGAGCGTTGTCCGATTTTTGCTCAAGTGAGCAGTAGTCTGTGATGAGAGCGGCAATTCTGCGATGAAGGGAATGTTGTGTTGCCGAATCTGTGGCGAGATGTGGTAAGCACCACACCGTCTGCTCTATATCTCTATTCTCTCGAATTTCACTCCAAATACAATGGCGGGAACGGTGGAATTCATTGCCACTATCGGCGGCGGACTTTGCCGTTTTTGGCAAAAAAATCATTCGATTTTGCCAAAGGTGGCAACCTGATTGACTCTTTTCTCTCTTGCTTCTTATCAAAATGACGTTACAATTAAAAAGATGGGTGTAATTTGGATCTTTGTTGAAACATAGCGGTTTAGACATCTTTTACCATCCAAGCTTTCACCCTCCCCACCTACATACCCACAACCCCGATGGATGTCCGGTAAAGGACCCATGGGACACGTCATACACACGATTGAGGGAGATATGGAAGGGGTTGTTTGTGCCATCACGCTAACAACGACTATCGCACGACTAAAACCCTACTTGAGTGAAGCTGTATTGATTGA
>CBKYSX010000248.1:0-6234 GCA_966690745.1 uncultured Ardenticatenales bacterium | reverse complement strand
CCCGCGCCCTACATCAGCCCGAACTACACCAACATCGGCGACCACAAACGCAAACGCGCCCGCCGTCTGAAAGGGGCGACTTACTTCGTCCATACTCCGGTGGGGAAAGCCTTTGTCACCGTCAACCGCAACGGCGAAGAAGAACCCTTTGAGGTCTTCGCCAACGTGGGCAAGGTTGGTTCCGAAGGTGCCGCCATGAGCGAGGCGTTGGGACGGTTGATTTCCCTCGTCCTTCGCATCCCCAGCCACATCACCCCCAGCGAACGGCTGGAAATGGTGGTGGATCAGTTGGGCGGCATCGGCGGGGCACGGAGCATCGGCTTTGGCGCGAACCGCGTCGCCAGCCTGCCCGACGCACTGGCGCAAGTCCTGCGCGAAGACTTAGAAGCGCACCGTCAAGACGAAGCCGCCATCCTGCTGGGCGAGGCTGACCCCGAACCCCACCAGCTCGAACTCCTCGCCGTCACCGCGCAAGCCGACCTCTGCCCCGAATGTGGACACGCCAGCTTCATTCGGATTGAAGGCTGTAAGAAATGTGTCAGCTGTGGACACGCCGAATGTTAAACCATCGCTCGTAGGGGCGGGTCAAGGAATGGCGAAACATCCAAAATGCACCTATTGACCCGCCCGCCGTTCCCGTTTCCCACCAATCCTAAAGAGGCACGGCACCCCGCCGTGCCTCTTTCTACATATAGACTCGAGAGAACATAAAATGTCGACATATATTGATTGGTACGCGAGTACAGAAACTGAAATGAGAAAATTCGTATCAACTTTTGGTGACAACACAAAAATAGAAGAGTTGATGGCAGAATTTAAAGATCATTCTGAAATTGTAAGGATAAGCTCACCCTTGTTATTAGGAGAGCAGTTGGAGAACGAACGCGCTTGGGATGTAGGGGCTAAACGTGCGAGGTATAATGCTATGACTCGTGGTTGGATTGCTCCGCGCAATAGCAGAGATATTAAGAATTGGGTGGTAGAACTATTTGAAGCAATAGTTAATAACTTATCTCTTGATCCTATACAACCTTATTTGGCAATGAAAACCTTTACAATGCAAGTACAGCAACTATGGAACCAAAGTCGGTGGTACGAAACAATTCCTGCTCCATTGGAAACTAAGGTAAAAGGCAAAGTGGAACATAACGCTTTCAAGGAAGGCTTAGAGTTAGGAGCAATTAACACATTTCTTGAGATCTACAACACAGAAAATCAACATGGTTATCGTCTTGTAAAACTGGATGACAAACCTGATGCTATTATAGCGACAACTACAGATGACGAGATTGGGGTTGAAATCGTCCATATATATTACGATCCGCACGAAGCAAAACTCTTAAAAGGAGAAACGATCTCACCTATGTCAACTTTGCAAAGTTTGTCTGCACAAGTTGACCACAGACCCAGCCTTCTTGATACGCTAAACAAAGAAATTACGAAAAAAGTACAGAAGCGGCAAAATTACGCGCATTTCAAAGTGGTATGCCTTCTCATTCGTATCATTTCCCCCATATTTGGTGTATCCGACTTTAATAGACACTTACAAGATGGAGATATAAAAATTCCGACAGAAATATTTGACACCATATGGCTGTTGGCATGGGAAGATGGAAGTACGCAACTATTAACGCTTACCTAAATTAACGTAAGTTGGTACCAATATTGCGGGGTGGGTTGTCGGAATGGAGTAATTTCCTCTGTGGAATGCAGACACACCACCCCTATTTTGGCGGCACGGAAGCCAACACCCGCCCCGCCCCGTCCACCACCTCAATCCTATCAGGCGAATGAACCAACCATACCGCCATCAAGTGCGCCTCCGCCGTTTCCTGCATAACGGGAACCTTAATCCATTCCTCCCCCAATAAGACCCGCGTTGCCACCGCCTGTTTCGTCGGGTCTAAGACTATCAAATGGCGGGCATCCCCCTCCGACCCGCTTATTGAAAGCATCGGGGCGGTTGCCGTTGGCGACGTACACGAAACACTGCTTTCATTGCCTTCCACCGTCATTTCCACCGCACACAACAAATTCGGCTCACGCCGTTGAATCACGACCCGCTCCACCTCCCGCACCTGCGGCTGGCGCGGCACCTCCTCTGCCGGAAATCCCGCCACCCCGCTACACGCCATCACTACCATTCCGATAATAACGATCAACCATCCCTTCGCTATCATCGCTCCCATCAAACACCTCCTTCTTCCAACCATCCAATCATGCCCCGCCGTATTCCCCGCCCCCACGATGGCTACTCTACAAGGGGGTATCCCATCGCCTAGCCATCGTCGCCATCGTTCCCCTTTAACGTTTGCTAACCTACAAGGGGGGTATCCCTACGGTTAGCAATCTTAGCAATCGTCGCGGCTCCCCACAACAAACGCGACGGAAAATGCCCGCCGCGTTTGGTACCATTCCTACCAACAGATGTTTCCGGCCCGCCGACGTTACTTCTTGCATTTACCGGAGCGAACGGCAAATTATGGAGGGGTGCGTCGGAACCGTCGTACAACCCACAAACCCAAGACCAACAAAACCACCGCCCCACCCCCGATTCCCCATAGCAACGTATCCGGGCTTGCTCCCCTGTCGCGGGCTTCAATTGCCAGAAAATGACTTCGCTCCAATGCACTCCCATCCGGCAGAGTGCCGGTAGCGGTAATGTCAACCGCATACAGCCCCGCGATGGGGGGAATCCATGCGACCTGATAGCCCTCTTCTGATGGTTGTAGCGATAAAGTCTCCGCCCGTCCATCGGGATAACGAATCCGGGCGACTGCTTCCGCTATAGCCAGAGCACGATCCGCGCTGTGCAATCCCGCCGTCAGTGATACCGATTCCCCCACCTCCGGCAGTAAAGCACTGGTGCGGGCAGTCAGTGTTGCCCCGCCATTCAACAGCGCGGTCAGGGCATAGGGTGCGCCATCGGCAGGGGTGCGTTCTGTGCTTTCCAGCGTAATTTGCCACGGACCCGGACGCGGATTGTTAAAGCCATACCCCAGATGCACTAACGTTTCCGGGGCGTTGACCACGACCACCCCATGTACCGCCGGGTCCAATTCAATAACGTTACCACTTGCCCCGCGTACCGTCACGGTTAACGATTGGGTGGGGTCATACAGCGCGAAATTTGCCACCGCCACGGCATCAATCTGAATCGTAATATCAGCCCGTTCCCCCGCTTCCACCACCCCCGTAAAGACACGGGTAAACTGATTATCTTCCTGTACCGGCGGACGCTCTATAGCGGGAGGTTCCACGAAAGTGCTACCGGGCGGCTTTTGCAAAAGGGGTAACAGAAAATCGGTAAAAACTTGTTCAGAGGTGTTCAAATCCGTATGCAACACGGGCATTTCGGATATGGTGGCGGTAATCCCCCCGGCACTCCCCCGCGAAATCACAATATCGCTGGGAACAGCAGTACAGGGGGATTGAATTTCGCTGAGAATGGGCGTACCCGCCAGAATGTAAAAGGGGACACCATGCCGCTCCGTAATCTGTTGGTTGAAAATATCGCGCACATAGTCGGGGCGCAATTCCAACGTGGCGGGCAGATGCAAATTGAGCGACGCGGGCAAATTGGCGCAGGCAGTTCCCTGCTGGGGCGACCCCAACATAACGAGTTGCGCCACATCCCGTTCTTCCATCACCCGCGCAATGTAATAGCGCGAAATCAAGCCCCCCATGCTATGTGCTACCAAATCCACATAGGAAGCACCCGTTTCGGCTTTCACCTGTTCAATGTACCGCCCCACAATAGCGGCATTTTCGGCAATCGTGTTGGTGGGTAGGGCAGGTTCCAACAGGTTGCCCGTATTCAGCCGCCCTTCGGCTTGTCCGTCCCCTACCGCAAAGCCTTGTACACCCACCTTTGCCAGATAACCGTTCTCCCCTAAATAAGATTGCCACGCTTCCCATGTCGCCCCGAAACCATGCACAAAAACCACCGGGCGCGGGGCGATAGTAATGGGCATAGCGGCACTCTGATCTGAGGTTTGAAGCAGACGGGTGGGCAGGGGTGTGCCGCCATCATCCCAATACCACCCCAACGTGGTCAGTTCGGGCGTTTCACAGTGGCTATCACCTGTCGCTATGACACAAGCGGCAATAGGCGTGGCATTGCCCGCCAACAGAAATTCAATCGGGGTGGCTTGGGTGACGGTTTGGGGAAGTTGAAGGCGGAGTTTAACCGGGTCGCCATCATTCAAGTGGGAAATGGTTGCTCCATCGGGCGTGAGAACCGAGAGCAAGGGTTGTTGGGCGTGGAGAGGGTGACTTGCTAGAGAAGGAGTACCCGTACTGAGGAGCAACCATAGAAGCGAAAACATCAGGATGGTTCGAGCCATAGGGAAGCCTTCCTGTCGTCAAACGTCTATTGGGTTGATTGAAGGTAGCCTACCATAGAATAACGGGAAATACAACGGCTTTTCAACAAAAAAAGAGAAAGCAGTTTATGCTTCCTCTTTCTGTACGCTTATCTAAAGGGAATGGTTTACTGTCCGCCCGCCGCCGTTGCCTCTTGAATATACCCTTCGAATGCCGACCACGGTTGCGCCCCCACAAGGCGGTTGCCGTTGATAAAGAAGGTCGGCGTACCGGAAACCCCGAGACGGTTGCCTTCGTTAATCCCCATCTGGACATGTTCAAGGTATTTATTGCTGGACATACAGGCTTCGATGTCATCCCCATTCAACCCGATGCTGTCGGCAAGATCGTTGAAAATCGGACCCGGATTGTTCTGCCCGTTCCACGTTGCCAGACTCTCAAAGAGTTTGTCGTGCATCTGCCAGTAGGCTTCACTACCACCCACTTCGCCAACACACCGCGCCGCTTGCGCCGCTTCATCGGCTTGCGGGTGGAAACTCAACGGATAGTCCAGAAAATGCAACTGTACCGTACCATTTTCAATATAGGGGCGCAATTGGGTGAGCGTTTCGTTGTACCACCGTTCGCAGAACGGGCATTGATAATCGCTAAACTCCACAATCTGCACCGGGGCATTGTCATTGCCGATGCTATAGGCAATTTCCATCACTTCCGGCGCAACCACCACACCTGTATTCTTCGGACCCTGCGCCAACCCTGTATCCGCCAACAACTCACCCGTTGCCGCCCAGCTGGTGGCAAAGCCTAACAAATCAGGGTAGGGGGTGAGCTTATTGGTGTCACGGTCCAACGCATTCAATACCTGCGCTTCCCCGTTGATGGTGGTGTAGACCAACCATCGTCCGTCCGGACTATATACCGGGAAAATCGCGGGGGTGGAGCCATCTGTAATCTGGGTCAGGTTTTCGCCATCGGGCGCGATGGTGTAAAGGGTCGGATTAGAGGTATCGGTGGAGCGGTAGAAGGCGATTTCTTCGCCATCAGGACTCCATGTCGGGCTGGTATCCGATGTCCCTTCAGTAATCGCCAGTAATTCGCTCATTTCGCCGCTTGCCACGTCTGCAATCCACAGCGATTCGCCCAACTCATTGCGGTTGCTGAAGACGATTTGACTCCCGTCAGGACTCCACCCGCCCAACGTATCGTCGCCGGGAGTGCGGGTAACACGGCGGGCATTCGCGCCATCCGCATCCATTACCCACAAATCAATATCGCCCCCTTCACGGTCGGAAATAAAGGCAATCCGGCTTCCGTCAGGACTCCATACCGGTTGGTTATCCGTTCCGGCTTTGTTGGTAACGTTGGTATTTTCCCCGGTGGTCAAATTCGCCACGAAAATATCAGGGGTGCGTTCCCCCGTCGCAACAAAGGCAACACGGCTTCCATCAGGGGAAAGGCTGGGAAAATACCCTTCCTGATTGGTTTGGGAAACATGCGTTAACCCCGTTCCGTCAGCATTCACCACGAACACTTGCATATTCGGGTTTTGATGCATCGGACCCATAAAGGCAATCCGCCCCGCATTCGCGGTAGGCAAATCAGGGTTCGCGCTTACCGTTGCCACCCCGCCACCGCCGGGTGTGGCAGGTACAGGGGTGCTTTGGCTTACTGGGGCTTCTGCTTCAGGGGTATTCACTTCAATCGTATTATTGCCGTCGCCGGGAAGCGGAACGGTCACATCTCCGCTTGTACCCGGCTCTTCGGGGGTATTCGATGCCACGCCCCCCACGGGGGTTACGGTCACCAATACATATCCTTCGGGAATTTGGGGACTACAGGTAGTCACCACGGCGGCGACCAGCAGAATCAGAACTATAGGTGCGAAAAATCGTTTCACGGGCTTAAACC
>CBKYSX010000247.1:0-6251 GCA_966690745.1 uncultured Ardenticatenales bacterium | reverse complement strand
CAGAGAGCTAAATGACAACATCTTTCAATTCATCTATTGTTTTTCCAATGGGTATTAGATCGAAATTTTATAGATAAAGATGAAATGGTTGGCTGTCTACCCGCCTATATGTCCCAAATTTTCCGTAGATTCGTCTTTCTTTTTCTTGTATACTTACTTTGCCATTATTAAGTAAGTGATAAGAAATTGTCACACCATGTGTTTCGGGGCACGGAGTAGGTTGTTTTACGGGCAGTGAGAGTGACATACGGATTTCCCTCGCGCACTACTTCAATCGTCCAGGCACTCATCATTAACCATAATGAAGGGATTCCCATCAACGCGATATTTCCGCTTGGGGTATCGTCCTGCACTTGATGGTGTACGCGCCATCGCCATCCTGCTTGTCATGATGTTCCATTCCAAACTCTCCGGGGTTCAGGGTGGTTTTCTGGGGGTTGATCTCTTTTTTGTATTAAGCGGGTTTCTCATCACGACCCTGCTTGTTCAAGAATTTGAAACAACAGGCACAATTCATTTGGGACAATTCTATAAACGACGATTTCTGCGCTTGTTTCCGGCGGTAGCATTTTTTATCATTGTCTATATTGGTGTGAATGTTGCGGCTCCATCAACCTTCCTCGTTAGCCTATTAGAATCGGGTGTCATTCTGGGCTACATTACCAATTGGGTGTTGGCATTCGATAAAATGTCTATGGCTGTCATATCCCACACATGGTCACTGGCAGTTGAAGAGCAGTTTTATATTTTGTTTCCGTTGGTGCTCGGATGGGTGGTGCCGCGCCTGACGTGGGCGCGGGTCCGAACATTGATGCTGATAGGGGTCGGCGTGGTGATGGTAGTGCGGGGGGTGCTTTGGGCGAGTGGCGCGGAATGGTATCGTCTGTACTACGGGTCTGATACACGCGCCGATGCTCTGCTCTGGGGCTGCTGGCTGGGGGTCACATTAAGTACGACCCCATGGCATCGCTCCTTGTGGGTGCCATGGGCATACAAAGCCCTTAGTCCCGCCTTAATCGTGCTTGGAATTCTCATCAATACTTCCCATATTCTACTGCCCTATCAATACCTCTGGGCATTTCCCCTGACAGCACTGATTTGTACGCTCTTGCTCTTTTATCTGGTGACTGCCCCCCGTACTCAACTTCATCATCTATTAGAACTGCCAATTCTTGTGTGGATAGGACGATTGTCGTACGGGCTGTATTTGTGGCATTTTCCGATCTACAATGTCCTATTGGCAATGGATATGACACCGCTCCAGGTCTTTGTCTTCGGAACCCCGCTTAGTTTTGCTGTCGCTCTGCTTTCCTATTTTGTTGTGGAACGCCCCTTCCTGCGCCGTAAAAACGAGATGGCAGTATCCCCGATGCTTGCCCGCGCAGAAGCGTAACGAAAGTAGACAGGCGAAAACTTTCCTATACTTTGTTTTGATTTGACCCATCCTTGCCCTCCGTTTACAGTAGGGCTATGACAGGACCTACCCTTACCCACGAACGCGACCTCTACCACGCCGGACACACTCTCATCGCCGGGATTGATGAGGTGGGGCGCGGGGCGTTGGCGGGCTGTGTCATGGTGGGGGCGGTGGTATTGCCCGTTGCCGACCCGATTCTCTGTTCCGTGTTAAGAGCGGCGGGGGTGCGCGATTCCAAACAATTGACCGCACTCCAACGGGAGGCACTTGTACCCCTGATTCAAGAAATAGCAATGGGGGTGGCGGTGGGGTCAGCCAGCGCGGCAGAGATTGACGCGATAGGGATTGTTCCCGCCTGTCGGTTGGCGGCGCGGCGGGCGTTGGCGGCATTGCCCTGTACCCCGTCTGCCCTGGTTCTGGATGCGTTTCCCCTTCCCGATGACCCCCGCCCCCAAACTGCCATCATTCGCGGCGACCAGCTTTCCCTTACGATTGCGGCGGCTTCGATTGTCGCCAAAGTTACCCGTGACCGCTTAATGATTAACCTTGATAAAGCCCATCCCGGTTATGGATTTGCACGCCATAAAGGGTATGCCGCCCCTCTACACATGAAAGCCATTGAACAATTGGGCGCGTCGCCGATTCATCGCCTGTCGTGGAAGCCGTTTGTGCAACCGGCATTGTTCTCGCTTGGAGAAATGGAAAACGAGAAATGAGAAACGGGAAAAAGAACGTTCCCGTTTCTCATTTCCCCTTTCTCGCCATCCGGAATTATCCATGAACCGTACTCCCCACCCCGTTCAACGGGGCAACGAAGGCGAACGCTGGGCAATCATGGCGTTGATGTGCGCGGGGTATACGATTCTGGCGCGGCAGTGGCGGATTCATGGCGGTGAATTGGATGTGGTGGCGCGGGATAAGGAGGGATATGCTTTTATCGAGGTGAAAACGCGCTATGGCATTAACCGGAGCGACCCCGCCGAAGCGGTAGATATGCGGAAATTGCGCTTTATCCATCGCGCCGCCGAGCAGTGGCTGGCGCGTCATGCGGGAACGCTGGATATTAATTGGCGGGTGGATGTGGTGGCGGTGGAAATGCACAAAGGCAAACCCTATCGGATTACGATTCATCAATTTTATGAGGTGTAGAGGGTAAGAGAGAAGAGGGAAGCGGGAGAAGTCATGTTTTGTAGAGTATAGCGGGGCAGATCTGTCGCCCGAAAAAATACGATCCTCTATGTGAGTAGCTCGATCCCTTCCATCTTAAAGACATTAAAATGGGGCACCCTGCGCGGCGGAACGGTGGGGTTCATGCGTAAGGTGGGCAATCGCTCCAATAAGACCTCCCACGCAATCTTTGCTTCCAGCCGCGCCAACGGTGCGCCGAGGCAAAAATGGATGCCTTTGCCGAACGCCAGATGGCGGTTGGGGCTACGGGTTATATCAAACACATCAGGATTAGCGAACACTGCCTCATCCCGATTGGCAGAGCCGACCCATGCCATCACCTCCTGCCCCGGTACCAGGGTCATTCCCTCGATGGTAACTTCCTCGCGCACCCGTCGGTACAACATCTGCATCGGGCTACGATAACGCAAAGCCTCCTCATTCATCGCCGAAATGAGCGTGGGGTTTGCCTTCACCATCTCCAACGCCTCGGGGTGTTCATGGAAGGCGTAGAGGGTATGTGCCAGCAGATTGGTGGTGGTTTCGTTCCCTGCAATCAGCAACAGCACACAAAAACCCAGAATCTCCATCGGCGACAACGTTTGTCCGTTCTCCTCTACCTGCAATAGCACACTGATCAAATCATCGCCATACGCACGGCGGGCGCGGCGTTCTGCGATTAACTCCCCGAAGTACCGCGCCATCTGATGGCGACCGGTGGATTCAAAGGTAATTGCCGCATCCGACCACTGCTTAAACTCGGCATGACGCGCCGGGGGAATCCCCAATATCTCCGCGATCACCATGACGGGCAACGGGGCGGCAAAGGCTTCCACAAAGTCAAAACGAGATTGCCCCTCTACCGTATCCAGCAACCGATGGGCAATCTCGCGGATGCGGGGCGCAAGTTGTTCCACGCGGCGCGGTGTAAATCCCTTATCCACCATCGAACGCAATTCGCGGTGGCGCGGCGGGTCGCTGGCAATCAGGCTTTGCCCCAACGGAGAGCCGGGTCCGCCCATTGCCGCCGACGAAAAGAGGACGGGGTGGTTCAACACATACTCCACCTCGGCATAACGGAACACCATCCAGCCATTCGCCGCCTCTTCAAAGTAAAGGGGGTAGTGTCGGCGCAGATGGGCGTAGGTGGGGTAGGGGTTCAACGTCTCGGCAACATCGAAGAGCGTCATGAGGAGTTCCGTGTGTGGATATAGAGGAAGATTGTAGTCGAAAGCGAATCAAGGATAGTAGGGGCGACCCATCCGCCCCATTTTGTTACGCGGGGTTGGTATGGCATGGAATTAAGATTGTAAATGGGTGGGGGTAGCAAGGACATATGCTTTTTTTTGCCTTTAGAGTTGCTGTTTTTTGTCGCGGAGTGTGTTTATAATACCCAGTACAATATGGAGGTAATATGCAAAAGTTTTGGAGACGATTTCGACGACAGTATCATATTGTAAAAAAGTTATACTTCAAGTTGCTGAAGTCAGGAGAAAGTACATTTCATCTTAGCTACAAAAATAATGTTCTTAACGCTGAACACAAATTGTCTAACCCTGAGTTAGCGACTCGCTTTTACGTATTGATGCGTCCATTTCTGGATTCCAATAGCTCTATATACTATATCAAAATATGGAGAAGTTTAGAGTCTGAATTTTCTGTGGATATTAGTGATATTGTTGGGGATGATTTTAATGAATTGATCCGAGAGTTAAAAGAAGGATATATTTCCACAATTGTTAACAATAAATTATTATTTTTAGAAGACATATATAACATTATTTCAGAAGGACATTACTTTACGAGAAAATTTGATTTTGAGTCTGCTTTTGCGGAACTGCAATCACCTCCCTATATATCTCCGTTTTTCTGGTATCAATTCCATCATTATAACCTTTTGGGGTTTTCTGTAATAAGTATATTTTTTAATATTTATATGAGCCACAGATCGGAGAATGAGGTTTTGAGAAGTCAAGATGCAATATGTATTTATTGTCTCACAACGACAGGTAAATTTACTTCTGAGGAGCATATATTACCTGAATCTCTAGGCAACGACGAAATTATTCTTCCTGTTGGTTTTGTATGCGATAGATGTAACAATGGTATTTTGTCTACTCTTGATGAGTCGCTTATTGAATTTCCACCAATTGCATTGTTGCGAGTTCAATATGTTACAAATACTAAAAAAGGTAAACTGCCTCAAGCAGATTTTGATAATATGAAAATCGAAAAAAGGTCTCCTTTGCATATTCACATTACCCCTAAAGATGAAACAGGATTTATAGAAGTTAAGGAAGATTTGGGAGAAGGATGGTTTTTATGGAACTTTACTATAAAATCCAAAACTTTTGACCCTGTGAAACTAGCAAGATCAATATACAAGATTGCTCTCGGTTGTCTGGCACTGGGCAAAGGTCAAGAATATGTTTGTTCAAGTAAGTTTGATAATGCTCGCCGATTTATCAACGAGGGAGAATTTTTTCCTAATAACATGATTATGATAATGAACATAGAGCCTCACCCTAGATGTTCAGTCCGTTATGAGGAAAACATTGGATCTGTATTTTGTGTTGATATATTCGGAGTGGTGTTTATTTTGTGTCTCGAAGCTCAACCTTATCTAACTATCAATGAAAAATTTGAAGAAATGGGTCTTATCTCATTTTCGTTAAGCAAGAAAGGAGAATTCGATGGGAGTGAATTGGCATAACCATATTCCTCTGCAAATGGTATAATATGTTATGATGCTTACAATCATTGAAGAAATTGGTGGGCAAGCTCTCTACCATCAAACTTGCCAAGCCGTCCGTGATGCTGCCCAAGCCACCAACAATAATAGTTCACCTCAACCTTTTAGCTCCCAAATTCCCCATGACATCAGCAATCTTGTATGGGAAAGCGACCTGTCTACTCAGGAAAAACTACGCCTCATCCTTCAATTCTATGAGGAAATGCCTTGCTATCCTTATTTGATGTATCTCAAACATAACTACCACGCATTCACCTTATTGGAGCGCACCACTTTTTGGGAATGGATGCGACAACAACTTGCCTCTGAAGATGAAGCGATGGCTCCCCCCATTCACTATTCATTATGGAGCGACTTTTGGGAAGATCCTCAAACGGTAAGAGAGGCATGGAATGCCTTAGTTGCTCCTTTGCCCTCTCCTAAAGTGCTTGGACAAATTATGATACATTCCGGTGTCGTCCCCTTTGAACTAAAACAGCCCCTTTACGACCAACTTATTCATAATCATGAGTGGCACTACTTTATTTATCGCAGTTTGCTCCACAGTGCCTTTGATGCGTATGGGAAATTGGACCACAAAGCGACAACCGCCATTTTGAATCGGCTCCTCTTGCCACCCGATACCGAACATCTGGATACATTACGAAACCGTTTAGGGATTTAGAAACGCCTCGCTCGCCGCCCCGAACCCCAGCTCATACTCCGTTAAATCCAGCCATTTCCACAAGATGGGCAGATAGGGACGATTCCCGTTCCGTAACGCAAACAGGGCGGCACGCATTGCAGGGGTTTCGGCTTCTACCGCCGTCGCAAACTCTTTCCCGCTTTCAAGGGAGCGCAACACCTCATACCGCGCCAAAAGATATGCCTCTTGCTCCTGTATCGCCTGCTTCATGCCGGTGGCGGCGCGGGTCA
>CBKYSX010000246.1:0-6277 GCA_966690745.1 uncultured Ardenticatenales bacterium | reverse complement strand
GACATCAATTCGATGGTACAACAAACCCCTGCCTATGCCTATGGGACTGACCCCGCGCCCGATTTTGTTACGCCCACGTTTGATGTCACGCAGGCACACATCGTTCCGGCGCAGGAAACCGGTTATCTGCAAAAGATTTATTATGATGAATTGTTGTGGATGGCAAGTCGGTATGATTTTGTGATACGGATTGAACGCTCACCGGGGGAATTTATTCTGGCGGGCAGTCCCTTAGTAACCGTACTGGATAAAGTGGCTCCTACTCTTGAAACCCGTGATGAGATTCATTTTCTTTTTGACATTGGACGCGCACGAACCACCGAACAGGATTTGAAGCTCCTTTTTGATAAGTTGGTGGAAACGGGAGTTCGTTCGATGTCCCCCGCAATTAACGACCCGGTAACTGCCATGATTTGTCTGGATCGGTTGGCGGAAGGGCTACGACTACTGGCACACCGCCCCGAACCCTCGCCCCTGCGGTTGGATGATAAAGGGGCATTGCGCCTGATTATAGACAAACCCATCACCTTTAGCTGGATGACAGATGTTGCTTTTACTGAGATTCGTCGCTATGCGAAAAGCGACCTGGTGGTGCTGACCCATTTGTTACGATTGCTGGGAATGTTGGCAATTCAGATGACCCACCCCGAAGGAAATGCCTCTCTGCAAAAGCACGCTCAATTGGTGATGGATCAGGCAAAAGCATCAGGCGAATTTCTACCCACGGAATTAGAGACGATTCGCCGCCATTATGAGGATACCCTGCGCTACTGCCATCGTTCCGCGCCGCGCACGGAGCAGTTGCGCGAAAATGTGGGGCATGGGGCAGAGCCGGGGTTGTTGGCAGTGGAGTAGGAGGGAATATGAAGGGGTAGCTATATAGAACGACTGCATAGTGCATATTGCATAAACGACAACAGCTTCCGTTAATCCACGACCCATATGGCATGACCGGATAAATTGTTGATACCACTCCCCCGCTCTAAAGAGGCGGGGCTATAGACCCATAGCCTGCGAAAGTTCGCACATGACGGGTCTATAGCACGGTCACTTTAGTGCCGTGAGTAGGTTTCCGTTATGCAATATAAAGGTTCTAAGAGGGTTTTTTCAACGTCCAGAAGAGCCAGTTTCCTGCCGCCGCACAGGTGGCAACTTCCCACCCCTGTTGCCTCATCTGATTGAGCAGGTCTACCAATTCATTATAGGTTCCGTACTGTTTCACTTCTTCCCCGTCGGGCATATTAATACGGAAACTTTCCTGATTCCATACCCATTCGATAGTCGCGTATTGGTAAGTTTGCATAGATACTCCGTACTACAGAAAGCAGGACGCAGAAAGCAGAAACAGTTAATTCACCACAAAGGCACAAAGAACACAAAGGAAAGTAAAAAACGCTATCGTTCTTTGTGAACTTTGTGCCCCTTTGTTCGCTACGCGCATATGCGTTGCATACTTTGTGGTTTCTGTAAGTCGTTTCTGCTTTCCGCTTTCTGCGTCCCGCCGTTTAGTTCCCCGCCTTCACCTTACTTTTACTTTTTTTTCGCTGTTTATCCACCATGCGGGAGGTCGTTTCCATAATTTCCCCAACCTTATACCCCACCCGATGTTGGAAAGATTCTAGGCGGGCACGGTTTGCCCAGAACCAACGGCGGGTACGGCGCACGGCAGGCACACCCACTTTTTCGGGAACACCCATCCACGACACCACCGCCGCCGCCCATGTTAAGCCGCCGCCAAAACCAACCACAACCACGTTATCGCCCGGTTGCAGACGACCCTCTTCTACGGCTTCGCAAAATGCCACCGGAATGGAGGCGGCAGAGGTGTTGCCGTAGCGGTGGATATTGACATAGACTCTATCCATTGGCAGGTCTAAATGTTTTGCCGCCGCTTCGATGATGCGAATGTTCGCCTGATGGGGAATAAATAAATCAAGGTCGTCTTTGGTGAGTCCGGCTTTTTTCGCCGCATTTTCTGCCGCCTGCCCCACAATTTTGGTGGCGAAGCGGTAGACTGCCCGCCCGTTCATTTCCAGTGCGTGGGTTTTTAGATCGGGGGCACAAAGGGGTTTATAGGAATTGCCAACGGTAGGACCGGTCAGCAATTCGCCGCCGGAGCCATCAGCCCCCAATTCAAAGCCCAGCAAGCCGCCGGGGGCTTCGTCGGCTTCCAGATAAAACGCACCCGCGCCATCACCAAAAAGAATACAAGTGCCACGATCCGTCCAATCCAGAATGTGGGACATGGATTCGGAACCAATCACGAGCGCATTGCGGTACGCGCCGCTCATCACCAATTGGCTGGCCACGGAATAGGCATAAACGAAGCCCGAACAGGCGGCATTCATATCAAAGGCGGCGGCATGGGTCGCACCCAGCATATCCTGCACACTGGCGGCAGTGGAGGGCATTACACGGTCGGGGGTCATGGTCGCCACGACAATCAATTCCACCTTCGCAGGGTCAGCATCGGCTAATTGTAATGCTTTTACCGAGGCTTTGTACGCCATACTGGTGGTGGTGTCATGGTCGCCCGCAATGCGTCGTTCGTAGATGCCGGTACGTTCCCGGATCCACTCATCGCTGGTATCAATTTGGCGGGCAAGATCATCGTTGGTCAGCACCCGTTCGGGTAAGTATTTTCCCCACCCTCGAATGTGCGCGTACTGGCGCATAGCGTTTTCCCCTTAGAAAAGGAACATGGAAGGGTAGCGCCGGGGTGTGCGCGTGAACCTTCCACGCAGAGTTTCTTTCATGTTCGCTCGCGGCGGTTCAGTTCCGTTCAAAAACTGTCACACCACAAGCATAAACCCTCCCCATAGTACATGGTTACGGGCAACGACAAAAATTTCGTATCTCTTTATCTTGTGCCGTGCGGCAATTTTATCAGAGATAAGAATTCATTGCGGGTACGCTGATCACTCTTGAAGATACCGCGCATGGCACTGGTAATCATGGTGGAATTGGGCTTTCGCACCCCGCGAATCATGGAACACATATGTTGGGCTTCAATCACCACCCCCACCCCACGCGGTTTCAGTTGTTCCACCAGAAAATCGGCAATCTGGGTGGTCATGCGTTCCTGCACCTGTAAGCGGCGGGCGTACATTTCGACAATGCGGGGGATTTTGGAAAGCCCGATGACGCGCCCTCTGGGAATATAGGCAACATGGGCGCGTCCGAGAAACGGGAGCATGTGGTGTTCACACAGGCTGGCGAAATCAATGTCCCGCACCACCACCATCTCATCATAGTCAACATCAAAGAGAGCATCGTTGATCAGTTTAATCGGGTCAACGTGATACCCTTCGGTTAATTCGCCATACATCTGCGCCACCCGTTCGGGGGTACGCCGCAACCCTTCCCGTTCGGGTTCTTCCCCGATGAGCTTTAACAATTCGTGGATATGCCCCGCAATTGCATCATTGTTCAGGTCGGTTGGCTCTTCATCATGTAAATTTTTGGCGTTCACACCCTTTGCCATCTATCACCACTTTCTCGTACCCGTCCGGCATTTTTGCTGTATTGCTGCGAAGCGAATTATAGCCAGCGATTGTAATGGAATCACGCAAGCAGGGAAAGCAAACAAAAACAGATGGCTCCAATGCCATCTGTTTTCGTAAATATAAGGTAATCGCGTTGGGTATTACAACGCCAACCCCTGACTTTGCACGCGGTATTGCACAAAAATGACCCAGCCGACAAACAGGGCAAGTGCGCCGACAATGCCCACTGTCAGGTATTGTCCTAACGAACGGGTGTGATTGATAGCAGTTGGGGGTGTCGCATCCATGGTCATTATAAAGCCTCCTTGTGAGGGTCATAGGTCAGAATGGGATAGAGCAGAAAGGCAAACAGCAAGGTAGCGAGCAGTTGCAAAACACCGCCAAGCAAACGAATCCACGCTAGGTCGGAAATGGGAAGCCACCCCACCACTGCCAGCCATACCCCGCCAATGGCGAGCCATGATTGAATATCGGCAAGGCGGGTAAAGCGAAGCGGCGCACCGATGAAACGGGTCAACATGTGGTATGCCATGCCGTAAATCAACAGGGTCAACCCGCCAAAGAGATTCAGTTCGGCATGGAGCGGACGTAACAGTGCGCCCCAACTCCGATTAAAACCGAACAGGATGGCAAGCCCGACCCCGACGGCAAGCGCAAGCACCGCATGGCGTACCAATCGTAGAGAGAGCGCATTCATGGGGCAACCTCCCGAATGATAATGTGATAGGGCTGAACCAGCAGTTGAGACAAGGGGCGCAGGGTGGGGAGGATATTCCATAAAAAGAGGAGCAGGCTACTCCCCCCGATTGCCGCGCCAATGGTGAAGAGGACGGGCACGGAAGCCCCCAGCCCTATGACAATGCACGGTACGGCAACAAGATGAAGGTATAATTGGGTACGCACCCATACAATAGAGCGCGTTTGAATGTGGCTAAATCGGGGCAGGATATGATAGGCAACCCCCATGACCATCGGCATCAACCACCCCAACACGATCCAATGTTCCCCCGCCAGATGCCACCTTCCCGGAACCCAATCCGCATAGACGGCGGCAAGGAGCAGGGGCGCACCCACGAGGCTGAAAGGGGCAATGCGGGTGGCATGGATTGCCGCCCGGTCCACCGCCCGTTGTTCGGCAAAGGGCGCGGGGGGCGGACCCGCCGGACGGGGAGTTCCTTCTCGAATGAGGACGAACAAGTTATAGACAAACCACATCCCGGAACCGCCATAGAGGGTATAGCCGATGGCTATCGCGGGGGCATGGGGAAGCCCATGGGCAAGCGTCAGCCATAGGGTCGCCAGCCCGAATACCAGCAAATGCCCACGGAGCGGGGCATGGGTCGGGAAATCGCGGGCAAGGAAAACAGGCATGACATGATAGGCAATCGCAAATATCATGCCGCTTGCCCAGCCCAACAAGCCAAGTGCCACCATTGCGCTCCAATACGCCCACAGCCCCGCCAGTGCCGCCAGATGAAACAACGCGACAATGACCAGCACCATAAGGGCGATGGCAACAAAGCCACGCGAATAGCGGTTCATGGTCGGGGTTCGACCTCGCGCAGGGCGGCAAGCACCGTTTCCAACGCCAGGTGATGGCGGGTAACAGCCGTTTTGAGGGTCAGTCCGCCGCCACAACAGGTGTCCAGCCCGAAGCGGTGAAGCACGGGAAGGGTTTCGGGAACGGCGGCAATTATTTGATTCAGGGTATGCTCAGGGTAAATATGGGTGGGAACGATGTTCATAACCATTCATGCTCCTTTGCCCTAACAATACCCTTTTCCTGTGGTACACTCTGGAACTAAAGTCTCAAATCGAAGCAATGGTCATGGATGAATTAACTCCGCATACGCTGATTGCGTCCGTTCCTTATTTTGCTACCCTACCCTCTTCCATACAGGATGAAATTGTGCGGGCAATGGGGCGGCGCGAGATTCCTGCCGATACCCTCTTATTTTTGGAAGGGGACCCCGGCGCGGGCTGGTATGGCATCGCCGCCGGAAATGTACGGATTTATAAAGTTGCCCTCAACGGCAAAGAGCAGTCCTTACATCTTTTGCAAGCGGGGCATAGTTTTAATGATGTCGCCGCGTTGGATGGAAACGAAAACCCCGCCAGCGCATGGGTCCTCACTGATAGCATTCTGTATCATTTGCCCTCCTCCACCTTATGGGATCTGGTCGAACGCCATCCTTTATTTGCCCGCGAAGTCGTCAAATTTTTGGCGGGTCGGGTGCGGCAATTGGTGACAAAAGTGGAACACCACGCCTTGCAAGGGGTGGAGGCGCGGTTGGCACGGTTGCTGTTAGAGGAATCGGAACAACGGGGCAGTGACACCATTCTGCGTGAACGATGGTTGACGCAAGAAGCGATAGCCACCCATTTAGGCACGGTGCGGGAAGTGGTCGGGCGCGGGTTGCGCCATTTTGCGGCAGAGGGGATTATTACCTTTGACCGTCGCACCCTTGTTATCCTCAAACGGGATGACCTTGAAGAAATTGCACACCAATAATCATCCATGACCTCTTTTTCCCTTGTCACCTACCTAGCTACCCTCGCCTATTTTCGCGGTTTGTCGCCGGACATCCTGGAACGGATTGCGGCACGGGCGGTACGCCATACCTACCCCGCCGGAACGGTTTTGTTTTTAGAAGGTGACCCGGCAAGCGGCATCTGGGTGATTGAGCAGGGGCGGGTAAAGGTCTATAAAATCAGCCCGGACGGGGACGAACACGTTCTGATTTTTCTGGGTGACCATGATACCTTTAACG
>CBKYSX010000245.1:0-6291 GCA_966690745.1 uncultured Ardenticatenales bacterium | reverse complement strand
CGAACCTTACCGGAAATTTTAGCACCTATGGATGGTAAATCTACCCCACTAAAGGCATAGGGGAGTTGGGCGTAAAGTTGTTGAGTAGTCAGCATAAGAACATTTTACCCTCAAAGGGAACCCCTCAATTCAGACATCAAGGTTCCCATTCATGTGTATGGTTGAAGGGGGGCATAATAGAAGCATTATACTGCTTCTCTATCGGTGGGGGTAGCCTCTATAATTTTTGAGCAAACGCCCGTACCTTCTCTGCGGTGTTTGCTGTAAGCGGTGGCCCATGCCCGAAACAGAGAATTTCAGGGTTGAGTTCAGCGAGCCGTTTGATGGTGGTGCGAGCGGTGCGGGGGCTGTACGTAAAAGCAGAAAAGGGCAAAGAGAGTCGCCCCAAATTCATCATCGCATCCCCGCAGAACAATGTTTTGCGCCCAGCCTGCCAGAAGGCGAGTTGTCCGGGGGTATGCCCCGGTGTGGCAATCGCTTGAAGCGGACCGATGGCAGTATCTACTACATCCCCTTCATTCAGTGCCACATCCACCGGAACGGGCTGAATGGTTTGCGGGCGGGGATACATAAGCTTGTCCAGCTGGGTATGTTCCGCCGGAATGGGCATTACGGGAGGAGTATCCCCTTCCAATACCGGTTTTTCAATCGTACTACAAAAGACCTTTGCCCCGGTTGCCGCCCGTAAGGTGGGCAATCCTGCCACATGGTCCTTGTGGGCGTGGGTAATCAAAATGCGGGTGACTTGCGATGGTGCGTACCCCGCCGCCTGCAATTGATTCAAAACACGGGTTGCGGCAAGTTCCAACCCCGTGTCAATTATGGTGACAGTGGCTTCGTCGGTGATGGCGTAAACCCGTCCCATAACCAGCCCGGAAAAAGTATAAAGGTTGGGGGCACTTTGTTTCATCTCTCTGCTCTCAAATCTCCAATTTTAAGTGATATTCGTGTAACCCCGGCGCGAAGCCATTCATCTTGACTTTGGTGGCGCGGAACCCTTCGCGTTCAAAAAAATTGACACTGTGCTGGCTCGTGTTCATATGGATTTCGCGCAGATGGGGCTGATATGCTTTCAAGTGAGCAATCCGTTCCCGCAACAAAAACCGTCCGACTCCCTGTTTATGCAAATCGTGCCGTACCATCCCCCATGTCAGTACGCCTATCCCTTTAATTTCACCATAGCCGCCGCATCCTATCAAGGCTTTTAATTCATCTTCCACCACAAAGTACACCCCCATCGGCTGTTCCAAAAATTCGATAAATTCCGCCCGTTCCTCCGGCGCGAAAAAACGGGGCACATTGGAATCGAAAATAGCAAGGCAAGCCTCAAAGTCGGTGGAAGTATAGGGACGAAGATTCATAAGAAAGAGAGGAGAAAGGAGAGATGAGAGAACGACAGTATCCGCTCTCCTTTCTCCCCTCTCCGCTCGGTTATGGTTGCCATTCCTCTTTTAGAATGGAGTAATACAACATGTCATGTTTTTGCCCGTCCCGGTGGCTGGGCAGGTAGTTGCGGAGCGTGCCTTCGAAGGTCAGCCCTGCTTTTTCGGCGGTGCGGCGGCTGGCATAATTTTCAATCACACATTTCCATGCCAGGCGGCTCCACTCCCATTCGGTAAAGCCCCATTGAATCAGTGCCTTTAATGCCGCTGTCCCCAGCCCTTTGCCTGCTTCGCTGGCGCGAATCCACATTCCGATTTCGGCATTGCCGAATTTGATAGGACCCTCGCGCAAGTGGTAACCACACCCGCCCAGCAAGCGGCTTTCGTCGGGCGCGAAAATGCCAATCACAAAATCTTCGTTGGTAACGTACCCCGCCCGAAATTTACGAACCAACGCTTCGGATTCTTCAACACTTTGTTGTTCCTTTGCCCAGGGCATAAAAACGCTCAAGTGCTCATAGGAACTGTTCACGGCTTCGGATAGTTTTTCCCCATCGCCCGGATGATAACTTCGCAGGACGAAATCGGGGGTTTCAAAACGTTCGGGTGCAAAAAAGGTGCTCATAAAGGTAGAGGTTAGAGGTAGAGATAGAGAGAACGATGCAAAGGAAGATAAGGGAAACGGTAATCATAACAGTGCCGTTTTTTCCTTACCCCTTACTCCTTAGCCATTCTGATTTAAGGATGGCGTAATAGGTGGAATCGGGTTTGGTGGTGCCTTCTCGAATCGGGAAAAATTCGCGTAGAGTGCCTTCGCGTGTCATCCCGCCCCGTTCGGCAGTCCGTTGGCTGGCGATATTATCCACATCATTGCGCCATGCCAGGCGAGTCCACTGCCATTCGGTAAAAGCCCATTGAATCATGGTTTTTAAGGCGGCGGTGGCTAATCCTTTCCCTGCCTGGCTGGCACGAATCCACATACTCAGTTCGGCATTACCAAAGCGAATCGGTCCTTCCCACAAATGAAAGCCCGTCCCACCCCATATTTCACTTTCATCGGGGGCAAGGATGGCTACGCCGAAATCTTCATTCCGCAAATAGCGGGCATAGGATTGACGAACCTTTACTTCTGCCGCTTCAACGCTCTGTTCATCCCGCGCCCATTCCATAAAGGGTCCGAGGTGCTCGTGGGAACTATTCACGGCATCTGCCCATTTTGCCCCATCCCCCGCCATAAAAGAGCGCAGTACGAAATCGAGCGTGGCATATCGTAAGGGTGGTAGAAAATCTGTCATAGAAAACTCAATGTATGTTCGGGGGAACCCGGATTCCCCCGCGCTAAAGCGACTTCGCTACGCGCATGTGCGTTGCACACTATCTACATGCGCTTCATAAAACTGTTTGATAGACACAACTTTAGAAAACACATACAGATAGCACGATGGTTTTAACCCCGTGACTGTGTTGAGTATGTCTCAACGTTATTGCAACGCCGACTTGTCCCACTCTTCCTTTAGAATCGCGTAATACAACGTATCCACATTCGGTCCGCCTTTGTGATCGGGGTGCTGGCGGCGCAGACGGGCTTCTAGGGTCATTCCCGCTTTTTCGGCAGTACGCGCCGAAGCGTGATTGTCTACCCGACACCGCCAGCAGATACGGTCAAAACCCCATTCGGTGAAGCCCCAGCCAATCATGGCTTTCAACACCGCTGTGCCAAGTCCTTTACCTGCCTGGTTGGCACGAATCCACATACTGATTTCCGCATTGCCGGAATCCAGCCCACCTTCCCGCAAACGAAAGCCTGTGCCACCCCATAATTCCTGTTCATCGGGCGACCAGATAGGCAGGAGAAAATCCTCATTTTTGAGGTAACTCGCATGAAAGCCGCGTACCAACTGCTCCGCCGCCGCCACCGTTTCAAACGGATTCGCCCACCCCAAAAACTCCCCCAAATGCTCAAGCGAACTGTTTACCGCCTGATAGACATGGATTCCATCCCCCGGCTGATACCAGCGCAAGATAAAATCAGGAGTTACGAGACGGGTGGGTGGGGTGAACATAGGTGTGAATCAGAAATAGGTTATACCGCCCCGCCCTAAAGGATGGGGCTAATGAATACGGGTCTCCCCCTGCCAAGTACACTCGTTTTGTAGGTTCCCGTATTGCATTGCCCTGCCCTTCAGGGCGGGGAAATCATTCGGTTATACTTGCAACACTGCTTCAAACAATCGTAACCCCAACTGCCCGTCACGCCCCAACGGATTTTGCACGGGCAGAATGTGATTTTCGGGGTGGGGCATTAACCCCAGCACATTCCCTTTCGTATTGCACAACCCGGCGAGGTCTGCTACTGAGCCATTCGGGTTCAACGGGTACTCCCCATTGACTGCCGCCCCTTCGCTATTGACATAACGGAAGGCAATGTGTCCGCCCTGTTCCAAACGGGTCAGGGTGTCGCTCTCTTTTACCTGTAAATTCCCTTCGCCATGGGCGATGGGACAAAATATCAGGTCCTTAAGGTTGTGTAAGTAATCGGCATTGCAGTGCGGATTGACCTGCAAATGCACCCAGCGACATTCAAAATGGGCATTGGCATTATGGGTTAACGTAACGGTGCGGGTTCCGGTGGGTTCTTCCCACCCCGGAAGCAACCCGGCTTTTACCAATACCTGAAAGCCGTTGCAAATCCCCAATACCCGTTTGCCTGCCGCTACAAATGATTGTAATTCGTCCTTGAAGAACAATTCAAGGTCTAATGCCCATCGCCGCCCCGCGCCGAGGGCATCGCCATAGGAAAAGCCCCCCGGTAGAATCAGCACATCGGCGCGGTGGAACAGTTCACGGTTTTCATGTAATTCCGTTAGCGGCAGGATATAAGGTTCACCCCCTGCCAATCGCACGGCATGGGCGGCATCGCCATCACGATTCGTGCCGGGGGCTTGTGGTAAAACGACAAATGGTTTTGCCATAATTCAATAAGGTTTCTCTGACGTACGTTTCGTGCCGAGTCCCCCGGGCTGAACCCACGGGGCTAGATACATGTATTTTTTGAAATACCTTTTAGGCAAGCACATGTCTATAGCCCCGTCCCTTTAGGGCGGGGGATACGGGACACATCATTTAGACGTTTTGATATTTCCACGCCCGTTCAATTTCGGTAATGAGCAACGATACAAGGTTGCCCGCTTCGCTATCAATGGTCAGATGGGCGCTATCGGTAACTTCACCCAGTTTAGTGAAGGCAACCCCCGCAAAATGTTGTTCAACGGTTTCTGCGTGGGCGGGGGGCACTTCCAATAACAGGCGACCATTACTTTCCGAGAAAAGCATGGTATGAGCGGGTAGGGGCGGGTCATCGGAATGGAACCCATCTGGCGCGGAAGTTGCGCCCCGCCCGTTGCTATCAGGCAACGTTATGGTTGCCCCCAGCCGCCCCGCCAGAGCCATCTCTGCCACTGCCACCGCCAAGCCCCCTTCGCTCAAATCATGGGCGGCGGCGAGCCACCCCTGTTGAATCGCTTGATGAAGCAGGCGATACCGGGTGAGGGGGTCGTGCGGCATACCCGGAACCGTACCTTGCAGTGCCGTACCGTCCCATTGTTCGGAAAGATGTTGATGCATTAATGATCCACCCAACTCATTACGGGTTTCGCCCAGCAGGTAAATCAAATTTCCTGCCTGTTTGAAGCTCATCGTCAAGGTCTGATGAATATCGGGCACAATCCCGATTGCCGAAATCAATAGGGTGCCGGGAATCGGTGTCCCGTTGAACTCGTTATAGAGACTATCTTTCCCTGAGATAAAGGGAGTCCGATACGCCATTGCGCCATCGTAACAGCCCTGACAGGTGCGCACCAATGACCCCAAACGGTCAGGGTAGGTGGGGTTGCCCCAGCAGAAATTGTCCAGAATTGCCAATGTATCGGGGTCGGCTCCAACGGCGACTGCGTTCCGCACCGCCTCATCAATCACGCTCAACGCCATGCGGTACGGGTCGTCTTTTCCAAGACGGGGGTTAATCCCATTGCTTAACACAAAGGCTTTGTTGTGTTCCCACGTTCCCAATGGCTTCATCACCGCCGCGTCAGACGGCCCATCCATCCGGGGACCGACAAAGGGACGCACAATCGAACCGCCGCGAATCTCGTGGTCATACCGGCGCACAATCTCCTCTTTACTGGCGACATTCGGGTCTGCCAACATTCCGAGAAGTGTGGCGTTCAATGGTCCCGGTATGGGTTCGCCTCGTGTATAAAGGGGAATACGTTCCCCTTGAGGAGAGGGTTCCATCGGGGCAAAGGGTTCCTGCCATATGGCTTTCATGTGGCGGCGCGGCAACCCATCATGCAAAAAGTCCATTGGCAAATCGGCAACCACGGTTCCTTCATAATGAACCCGCAGACGATGGTCGCCCGTAAATTCGCCCAACACGCACAATTCCACACCCCACCGTTCGCACAGCTCTTGCAAACGATTGAGATTCGTGGGCGGCACGGCAAGCACCATCCGTTCCTGCGCTTCGGAAAGCCAGATTTCCCACGGGCGCAGACCGCTGTATTTTAACGGGACGCGGGCAAGTTCGACACTTGCGCCCAATTCTGCGCCCATTTCACCTACTGCCGAAGAAAAGCCACCTGCGCCACAGTCGGTAATCGCGCTATACAACCGCTCATCCCGTGCTTGTTCAATCAGTTCGATCAGCCCTTTTTCGGTAATGGGGTCGCCAATTTGCACCGCACTCCCCGATGCTTCGGCGGTATCATGGGTCAATTCTGCCGAAGAAAAGGTTGCCCCATGCAAGCCATCCCGCCCCGTTCGTCCGCCGAGGGCAATAATCAAATCGCCTGTTTTGGCGTTGCGGGGGTGGCTTCCTTGCGGCAACAACCCGACACAGCCGCAATAGCCA
>CBKYSX010000244.1:0-6351 GCA_966690745.1 uncultured Ardenticatenales bacterium | reverse complement strand
ATTGCCGCGGTAGTAGGATTGATCTTCACATTCCTCGGCTACTTTATCTGGTCGTTCGTGATTTATTTCCTCGGAACCCGTGTCTTTAATGGCACGGCAGATTACCCCGAAATGCAACGAACGCTGGCGTATTCCTACACCCCCCAAATTTTCAGCTTCGTAAGTGCCATTCCCGTGCTAGGCTGGATCTTAGGGTTGGTGATATCGTTGTGGTCAGCATATCTCGCCTTTGTCGCAATTCGTCAGGGGCTTGACCTGGACACCACCAAAGCCGCGATCACAACCATTGTTTCGTGGATTGTCCTTGCCATTATTCTTTCTATCCCCGCGACTCTCCTCGTTTTGTTGGGTGTGGGCGCGGCGGCGGTAGGGGCAAGCTAATCATAAGCTTTTAGATTTAGAAACAGCCTCGCATGCGAGGCTGTTTTTATTATCGGAACCAGAAATGCACTATCTTGCTTGTCCCCTCTGTGGCGCAGATGATATAGCTCTACGCTATGCCGGGACATTAAACGGTTCAACCCCTACCAATGCCGCCGCCTATCTCTGTACCAATCTTGGGTATGGCAAACACCACCCGATTGTCCAGTGCCGCCGGTGCGGTTTGGTCTATGCCAATCCCCGTTATGCCGCCACCCAACTAAACCGGGCGTATCAAGAGGTGGTTGACCCGCTCTATGAGCAGGAACGGGAGGGGCGGGTCCTCACCTTTCAACGCCATTTACAGCCGATAGAGGCGATGGTAGGGGACTATACGGGGAAGCGGATTTTGGATGTCGGCGCGTATACGGGCGTTTTTGTCGAATTGGCGGCGGAACGGGGCTGGAATGCTTTTGGGGTGGAATTGTCTACATGGGCGGCGGGGGTGTGCCGTGAACGGGGTTTAAACGTGTTTAACGGCACATTGGAACAGGCACATTTCCCCGATGATTTTTTTGATGTGGTGACAGCGTGGGATGTGGTGGAGCATTTGGATGACCCGCGTTCCCTGCTGGCGGAAATCCATCGTCTATTAAAACCGGGTGGCATTGCCGTCATTCATACGATTGACATTGACGCGCCTTTTGCCCGCCTGATGGGGCGACACTGGCCCTGGTTGATGGAAATGCACCTTGTCTATTTTTCGCGCCGCACCCTTGCCGCCATGCTGAGCGATGTCGGGTTTACGGTCTTGTCCGCGACCCCACAGGGACGGTATCAAAAATTGAGCTATCTGGTATCACGGCTGGCGTGGCTGTCGCCCCGGCTGGCGCGGATGGGTCAGTGGGTTGTACGGCGGCTGGGCGTAGATCAAAAAGCCGTGCCAATTAATTTGGGGGATTTGGTCACGACCTATGCACGAAAAGCAGAAACGGCGACTGGAGGATACAACGTCCTCGTTGTGTCCCTTGCGGAGTAGCAAGTAGCGGAAACGGCATAACACAGAGAGTTAGAGGAACGGAGACACAAAGGGCGTTATTTATGATCTACCGTTTGCCATTCTTTGTGACTTTATGGTTTCCGTAATGTGTTGCCGTTTCTGCTTTCCGCTTTCTGCGTCCCGCGTCCTGCTCTCCGTTACACAACTTCACATAAAACATGATAATAGCTAAATTGCGAAAGGGGCTTAATCAGTTCCTCAACTTCCAGTACCCGGTAAAGCCGCCCGTCGAGCCGTACCATTTCCCCGACGCGGGGGGAATGATCGGTGAAGGCAATTTTGCCCGATCCTTTCGACCCGCGAATCACATAAGATACTTGATAGACCATGATACCGTCCTTGAATGAATAGGGAAGGGGATAATACGATATCCCCCGACAAAACAAGAACCGGAAATAAAGAAGGATGAAAAAGGGATGGTTCTGTTTTGGAATGAAGCGTACTTCAACCGAGTGGCTTCACCAGGGCACCGTATGCCCATTATATACGATGTTGTAGAATTGGTGTCATCCCCTTTTGGTCAGGCTGAGGCTATGTTATAGTGGGCAATAAAGGGTTAAGGAATGTATTACAAAAATTCAAAAACCCCACATTTTAATTTAGAAGGTAACTTCTATTAGCATTGACGAGGGTTTAATATTCCGCTACTCTATATGTGTTTCTAACTTAGAATCTATCCGTAATTATTTTTACGGTCAAAAGCGACCAAAATTACGGACACTGCCAAGCCTTTTTGGAAAGATGGCAGCCCACTTTTGTCGCAAATCACCTGTAAATGAGTGCATCAAGCAAACCCTACAAAAAAAGTACATGGGTTGCTTGAAACCACCGTTTTAATTTACGGATAGACACTTAGTGAGGAATCTAACGATGCACACCCAACGACGCTCTGTTTTTTCACGACACTTGCTCTTTATCATTTCCATTTTTCTGCTTCTGTTTACAACTATAAGCATCTCACAAATGCATCCTCTTTATGCTCAAATTGGTACAGAAATAGTTGTAGAAGAACCTACTCTTACACCACCCTACTTTGAGCCTTGTTCGGGGTGGTATCGGTTCATGAATGACCGAGGTTATTATGCCTACCTCACACTTAATACCAATCTCCCTTCCGAATCATCCAATTGGGGAAGATGGCAACCCAATTTACCACTAACTGGGGATTATAGGGTGGAGGCATTAATTGCAAACCACGATTCCATCTATTGGGGATGTGGAGTAAATCAGAATATTGATTGGGATACCTCTGATGCACGTTATCACATTCAACACAGAAATGGAGGTGTGGATATTTCGCTTTCCCAACGCGATGAGCGAAACAAATGGATTGTTTTGGGGACATACCCTTTCAGTGCAGGAAATTCAGGATGGGTCGAATTGCGTGATTTGAACGGCGAACCACGATTAACCCGTACCGTATCGTTCAGCGCAATGCGCTTCGTTTTGGTTTCATTGCCCCCTACTCCCACTTTCACGGCAACCCCCGTACCTCCAACCACTGTCACACCCACCCCTTCCGTTCCCCCCTCTGATTCATACACTACATATTTGCCAATTAATGTGAAGCTCTATAGACCAATGCCCTGTTTGGATACAGAGGTTGAACCCAACAATGCCTCTGCCAATGCGTTACAACGTCTACCTCTGTGTCAATCAGTAGTTCTGCGTGGCACTCTACCTGTTGGTGACCCGGACGATTACTACCGTATACAGTTGAATAATGAAAGTGTCGTCACGGTAGATTTGTTCGACATGACCCCTGGTAGTGACTTTGACCTTTACTTGTATGATGAAAATTTAGAAACTGTGGCAATATCGCGTAATAGTGGTACGGCGAATGAACAAATTACTCCGCGCATTGTAAGTGCAGGGACTTACTACATTCGCATCTATCCCAACCCCAACGTAACAGGAGGGGCGCGTACTTACGCCTTACGTTGGACACGGTAACTATCAGTGAATAGTAGTCTTTTAAGTAGGTGTACTTCTTATCGAATAAAAAGAAGCGGTATAGCATACTTGCTTGCGCCGCTTCTTTATCATCCTACAGGGGCTTTTCTATTTGATGGTGATGCCAAGGGGTAGTGATACCGCTAAAATTGTAGAAAGAAACCGAGTTTTCAACGACAGAAACCCGGTTTCTCGCTCTGCTACCACTACCTTCTATTCCACCACATGCAACACTTCCCGCCCCCGCCCCTGCTGAATCAGGGGGACGTAGGTTTCCAATTCCTCCAACGTGGCGGGGTTGGTCAGGTCTACCGTCTGACCGCGTTCGGCGGCGAGGTATGCCGCCATGACAAGGCGGGTAATCTCTAAGCCGTATTCCCAATTGAGGAAAGCATCTTTTCCTTCAAGGAAGGAAGTAGCGGCATCCGCGTTTTCGTCGGTGTAGCCATACAAATCGGCTTCATTGTATTGCACTGCCAGCAAGCCGCGTGACGCAGTGGCTTTTTCCAGGGCGGTTTCGGCATCGGCGATGGCGTTGGCGGCTTCATCCCCGATGAAAATCTCCAGCACGGAGCGTAACGTGTTCACTTCAAAGGCGTAACCGGGACCCATCCCATCCATAAAGAGGCGCAAGCCTTGTTTCTCAAACATCCATGAATCGGTGAATTGCGCTTTCACAATCTGTCCCGTTTCCGGGTTGCGGTAGGTCACCATGCCTGTGGTAAAATCTTCGGCGGGGGTTTTGGTGTAATCTACCCCGTATTTATCCATCAGCCGTTGCCGCCATTCGGGTAAGCCCCATTTCAGCAATGCCACCTCTGCCGACACCGAAATCGGTTGGAGGAAGGTGGGTGGTTTGCCAATGGGGTTCAGCACATACCACCCCACCGCGATACTGTGACAACCCATATCGGACAGTACTCCGCCCCCTTGCCGCGTCGGGTCCCAGAACCATGCTTCATGGGGTCCGCCATGCTCCTCGGCGGAACGGGTGAGGGTGAGCGGTCCCATCGTTTTTTGCTGGGGAGCCAGTTGCGCGATTTGGGAATTGATTGGCTTCATAAAAATCTGATTTTCAAAGTAAGCTGTTCGCAAGTTGGCTTCTTTGGCGAGTTCCACCAGCCGCCGCGCCTCTTTCATGTTGCGCCCCAACGGTTTTTCGCAGATCACCCCTTTGATCGGTGCCCCCGCTTTCACCGCCGCCACGATTTCTTCCATCATCGGAATCCGCGTGTAGTTGGGCGCGTAAATTGCAATCGCGTCTACATGGTTCGCCATCTCCGTGATGGTATCGTAGACCACTGTCTCCCCCGCGCCGAGGTCGCGGATATAAGCGGCAGTGGCTTCCGCGCTTTCACGGCGGCGGGAAGTCAGTCCCATAATATCAATGTTGCGTAATTGTTGAATTGCCCGTGCTTGAAAGCGGGTGATAAAGCCCGCCCCGATGATGCCAAGTTTCAGTTTTTGCATGAGGGTACTCCTAAAATAGGTGTATCGTTGTCTGCCTTCCCCAACCTAAAGGATGGGGCTAAGAAATACGGGACTTTGCAAAACCAACATGATTGTTATATGCACACCCGTATTGAATAGCCCCACCCTTCTAGGGTGGGGAGCGGCGTGTCAGGTTAATCGCTACTGTCTAAGGCTTCTCTGTCGTCCGTAAAACGAAATCAGAATTAAGAGGGTGACACCCAGAATAATCTGGCGGTATGCTTCGTCTAACTGCGTCGTGGTAAGCAGGCTGGAAAGCAGGGTTAGCACCAACGCGCCGACCATCGTGCCAAAATAACTGCCTTTGCCCCCCGCAATTGCGGTGCCGCCCACCACCACTGCCGCCACCGAGGGGAAGAGATAAGGTCCACCGAGGTTCAGAAAGACGGTTCCCGTAAAACCGAGCAAAATAAAGCCGCCGAACGCCGCCAGTAAACCGCTCAGGGTATAGGTGAGGATGACTACCGCCGGAACCCGCACCCCTGACAGGCGGGCAGTTGTGCGGTTGACTCCGATAGCAAACAGTTCTTTTCCATAGCGGGAGCGTTCCAGCAGGAGCCACAAGAGCAACGCCAGCACCAGCCAGATCGCAATCACCCCCGGAATGCCCAGAAAGAGGGGACGTGAGATAAACTGCTCCATCATCGGAGCTGTATCGCCAATCATATTACCCTGCGTGATGGTTAGAATTAGCCCCTGTACCACCCCCGCCATACCCAATGTCATCACCAACGGCGGCATTTTGAGAATCGCAACCCCGACCCCATTTAGAAACCCTACCGCCGTTCCCGCCGCCAACGCCACTGTCAGTGCGGGCAAAACCATCTCGTTCTGCCCCGCATTAATCCGAAAGGTCAGGATCGCGGCAAGTGTGACTACTGCGCCAATCGAAAGGTCAATGCCCTCACCGCCGCTCATAATGACAAGGGTTTGTCCGGCGGCAATGATGCCCAGAAATGCCGCCAACCGCACGATATTGATGGCTTGTTCGGGGTTCACAAAGCCGGGGCGCAAAATGCCCCCCAGCAAGAACAGCCCGATAGCGACCAGCAAACCGATGAGGGGAGGGGATAGTCGAATAGCGTTCATACGGCTACCTCCTCCTGGGTGTCGGGGCGTTGGAACCGGGTGCGAACCCATTGCAAAATGCCCGGTGCCGCCAGCGCGGCGAGGATAATCAGCGCGTCTACCAACGTTTGATTCCAACTCGGCACGTTGGCGAAGGAGATAATGTTGCGAATTAAGCCGAGGGCTATCACTCCCATAAGGGTTCCCGCCACACCCCCTTGTCCGCCGCTTAGCCGTGTGCCCCCCAGCACCACCGCCACAATCGAATCCAATGTCATGCTATCGCCAATGCGGGGGTCGCCCGAACTCGTGCCAAGTGTCAACGCTAATGCGCCCAACGCCGCGAACAACCCTGCGCCGACATAACTGCTGAAGCGAATCAGGGTAACGGGAACGGCAGTGGCATAAGCGGCTTCCTC
>CBKYSX010000243.1:0-6353 GCA_966690745.1 uncultured Ardenticatenales bacterium | reverse complement strand
AAGATTGCGTCAATGGGATGAATACGAATAAGGTTGACCACAACCTGCACTGCAAATATCGGGACGGATGAGAAGATTTACTAAGACTACCAAAACTATATAACAGTAATATGAAAATTTTTCATCAAGAGTATTTCAACTTTGTCATACTACCGAACGATATACACTCTGCCCTACGGCACAACGATTATTACATCATCCATCCATTCTATCAATCCCACCTATGACCCTCCTCTCCACAATCGCAGAAATTGCCCGCCGCCCCGACATCGGGCTGGATTTGGGTGTCTATAAAGACGGAGTGCTGGAAACCATTGTCACCCCGATTGAAGCGTATCTGGCACAACCCGCCCCCGCGCAGGAACGGCGCGGCTTTTTTCGGTTGGGGCGGCGGGTCGAATTGCGGCGGCGCGTTTCGCCGTTGTTGTTGACGGGTCCGGTAGGCACAGGGAAAACCACCCTGATGATGTTGCTGGATCGCGCCATCGGCTCTGCCGGGTGTGCCGCGCTTTTCCAACAGGAAATCGAAGGACACCCCAGCACGGCAGAAAAAGGCAATCCGCCCGTCACAATAGACATTCGCCCCCTGGCTCTGATGGGACGCAAACACAATATCCCTACGGGGGTCATTCGTCTGCGCGAATTACAAACCTTTTACCGCCTTTACACCTATGACCGCCGCACCGCCACCGTAGATGACGAGGCGGCACAACAGTTTGCTCGGATGTTTCAACAGCATGTCGTCTTCATTGATGAATTTGTGCCGGATGTGGTGACGAGTTTCCCGATGCAGGTCATTAACCATCTGGCAGATCATGGGGTGTTGGTGGTGCTAACTTCCAACCGCAAAGAAACCCCCTTTGTGCCGGGGGTGCAGGTGGTGCGCGTGGAGGGGGAGGATATGCGAACGGGGACATTGGGCGATGTGGTGCGTCCGGTAGGAGCAGATGACCGTTTTGACCGGTTCGCGGAGATTCCCCCCACCCGTTTTGATTTTGTGGCGGCGGGCTTACAGGGGCGGTTGGCAACCCATGAGGGCAAACAATGGCTCTATCTCAAATACCACGACATGGCGCGGGTTCCGGCGGATTGGGCGGCATTCCAAAAATTACTCCAGTACACAGATGGGGTGCTGATTGATGAAGTCCCGTTGTTTGACCCTGCGGAGGCGGGGGGCATGGACGGGGCGCGTCGTTTCGTTTTTCTGATTGATGCCCTCTACGACGAACGGCGACCCGTCCTTGTGCGCCTCACCAACCGCGACCCCCTGCCTGAACGCTTTGACGTAGATAGCCTTTCCAACGCCTATCTTCCCGAAGTCCTGCTGGATTTGGAGCGGGCGTTGTCCCGTCTGCGGCAATTGTCAACCATTGGGTGAGCAACGGCTGGGAGACCACAACGTCCTCGTTGTGGTAAACCCCTGCCAATACCATGTCCACCGCACGTTGCGGGATGAACGGCATATCCCTCTACATGCGGCTACAGTCACGCCACCCCTTAGCAGGGGTTCATACGGGACGATTGGATTAAGGTTTACATAGAACCTGTGATAATAGGTGGCAGGGATGGTAGCCGTAGTGTGAAGGCGTGTGCCGTTCACGCCGGAACCTACAGCGGATACAAAAAAGCGGGGGTGTTGCCGGAACGCAACACCCCCGCTTTTCTTTTATCAAAGGAAGTTAATCCTCATACGTTTCCAGAATCGAATACAACAATTCCAACAGCACCCGTTTGACGCTTTCTTTGTCCCGCGCCACACAGGGAAGCACCTTCACCGTTGGATGTAACCCCAGCACAATGCGAAGGTCATCGGGTGTCCACGCATCGGCAAGGTCTTGTTTGTTGGCGGCGATCACGAACGGCGTATTGGAATAGCCCCGGAAAATTTGCAGAATCTCCTGTGCCTCGCGGAAGGTTTCGCTTTTGGTGGCATCTACCAACACCACAAAGCCCAACATCCCTTCCGACAGGATTTCCCACATGAAATCGAATCGCTTTTGACCGGGCGTACCAAACAGATACAACACCAAATCTTCGTCAATGGTGATCCGCCCGAAATCCATCGCGACCGTGGTGTTTTCTTTTACCGTACGGGTAAAGTCGGTGATTTTGCGCTCGGTGGAAACGACATCAATCTCGCTGACCGCCTGAATGAATTCGGTCTTGCCCGCCGAGAAGGGACCCGTAATCACCATTTTGACAGTTTGCATAAGGACTCCGCTGAAACATGTAATGAACCCCCGCAAGAATAAAAGTAAATAAAGGGGGGCGGGGGTCGCCCAATCACCCTAAAGACCGCGAATGCGTTGAATAAGACGACGAATGATATTTCGGTCCACTTCGGGTTGCGAGAAGGTCGGTTTCGCCGTTTCGGATGTTGCAGGAATGACGGCGGTGGCGGTGGGTACGGGGGTAGGACGCGCCGTTGCCACTTTTTCGGTCGGGGTTGCTCCCACGACTTCCACCAATCCATCCCGCAACAATTTGGCAACAATACGTCGAACTTCCGGCTCGCTCATCTGGTTATATTGGGCTATCGTGGCGACGGTGTTGCGCGGGTTGATAAAAGAGATAACGCGCCACTCGTCTACACTTAAGTTGATGTTGCGTAGGTTGCGTCCGGGTCCGTCCGTAAAGCGCAAAACGACATCCAAACTTGGCAATTCGGTGCGGGGGTCCGCGCTCTCTTTCTTCTGGCGCGAGCCATCCAACACAATCGAATCCAACGGAAGCGGGAACTTAATCCGTCCGGTGGGGGGATTTAATTTTTGATCAAAGATAAACGCCCCATCCTCCCACCCAAACAAGGTATTCACCACATCGGTCATGTTCTGGCGGAGGGCGGTAACAATTTCATCCCGTTTTACCTGTCCGGCGTTGATCAGCAATAAGCCCAATTGGGAATCATCCCGATTGCGCCCCTGCGCCACAATCGCCTCGACCTGGCGCATCGTCAGTTTCCCTGCGTGTAGCATCAAATCGGCAAGGGTATTGGGCTTGCCGCTTAATGCGGCATAGACCAACTTCCCCTCCTGGAAAAAAAGTTGTGCCGACCCGAAGTGGGAATCTACCGAAAGTGCCCCGGTTTTGCGGGCGAGGTGTACTAAATTGAGAAGCTGGGTAAGGCTGAAATCTTTAAGCCTGCCCTTTAGTGCCATATCCGTCTACCTAAGAAGGAATGAGGGTGATAAGTAGGCGCGTTGTATTCACTCATCATAACGTACTTTGCCATGAGCGCAACCGCCCGATTGGGTATCATGTAGGAAGGTTTGTCTACAGGCGACCCCTGCTACCCGAATCGTGTTTTAAGAGTAGCAAGGCTTGTCAGAAGTACAATGGGGTGAGGGTACTTAGGGAGTGATTAGTGAAGAGTGGTTAGTGAAAAGTGAACGACAGTGACGACAGTGAACGGCAGTGATTAGTGGATAGTGAAAAGTGAACGGAAGCGACGAGAGTAACGAATTAGACTTTGCCAGTAATGTCTTTGCCGTTCGCTTATCAGTAGCCCTCGGTGGAGCAACGCGGAACCGGGGGTGGGGAGTTCTCCTATTGTGAGTGCAAAAATTGTAGGGGCGGGTCAGGCATACCGGAGGCTCCCAAAATGCACCCGTTGACCCGCCCGCCGTTGTCGTGCGCCCAGATTGACAATTGGCTTCAAGCCTAACGACTGACAACACAGGATGGATGGCGTACAGACAGTATGGGTTTCCCTTGCTTGGGACCTGCCGTTCACTATTCACTTCCGTTCACTGCCGTATTGACATCCCACTTGTCGGCATGGTACAATTTTTTGCAGATGGAACTAAACGTGAAGGATGATGTCGTGACCCACACTTTTGCCCTACCCATGAACATGCGTACAACGCTTGCCCCGATGATGGGAAAGCGTTTTTCGGCATGGGGAGGCTAAACGGGCGATACGACCTGTATTGACAGTTGGCAGTGGTGGAAACGCCTCCCTCAGGGGCGTTTTTTTGTTGCGTGTTGCGGATTGCGTGGTAAAGTCGGAAGGCGGAAAGCAGGATGCGGAAGTCCAATGCAAAGAATGACTGTCGCGGGGAAATGGTGTCGCGTCCCACGTCCTGTGTCCCACCCGAACAAGGAGGAGCAATGACAGAAACAATAGGTGTCTTCGTGGCGTGGCCCTACGCCAACGGGGACTTACACCTGGGGCATGTGGCGGGGGCGTATCTGCCTCCTGATATTTTTGCACGCTATCATCGGTTAAAAGGCAATCGGGTGCTGATGGTCTCCGGCTCCGATTCCCACGGAACCCCCATTACGGTACAGGCAGACGAAGAAGGGGTACACCCCCGCGAGGTCTTCGGGCGGTATCACCGTGCCTTTTTACACAGCTACCAACGGCTGGGCATTGCGTATGACCTCTATACCCACACCGACACGGAAAACCACCATCGTATCGCGCAGGACTTCTTCAAGAAACTCTATGACCGGGAAGTCATGTTCGTTGCCAAAGAGCCGCAGTTGTATGATGAAGAGGCAGGGAAATTCCTGCCCGACCGCTATGTCGAAGGCACTTGTCCCCACTGCGGCTTTGAACGGGCGCGGGGCGACCAATGCGATAACTGCGGACGCACCCTTGACCCCATCGAACTCAAAAATCCGCGTTCTAAACTGACAGGAACCACCCCGATAGTCAAGGAAACCGAGCATTTTTTTATAGATTTGCCCGCCTACACCGACGAGCTGGTCGCCTATGTCGAAGCGCAAAGCCACTGGCGACCCACCGTGCGAAACTTCGTACAAGGATGGCTCAAAGAAGGCTTAAAGGCGCGGGCAATGACGCGGGATATTAAATGGGGCATTCCCGTACCCGTTGAAGGCTACGAAACCAAAGTGATGTACGTCTGGTTCGAGGCGGTGATTGGGTATTACAGTGCCAGCCACGAATGGGCGCAGAATCAGGGCACGCCGGACGCATGGGAACCGTGGTGGAAAGACAAAAATGCGCGGGGCTATTACTTCATCGGCAAAGACAACACCCCCTTTCATACCGTCATCTGGGGCACTGAGCTGATGGCGTATAACCCCGATCTGAATTTGCCCTACGATGTCCCCGCCAACGAATTTCTCAATCTGGAAGGGGATAAATTCTCCAAAAGCCGACGCTGGGCGGTCTGGTTGCCCGATTTTCTGGATCGCTACGACCCCGACCCCTTGCGCTATTACCTGACCGCGATTGCGCCCGAAACCAAAGACGCTGATTTTACCTGGGAAGGCTTTGTCACACGCAACAACAGTGAACTGGTGGCAACATGGGGGAATCTGGTGAACCGGGTTCTCAGCTTTGCTCACAAACGCTTTGACGGCAAAGTGCCAACCCCGCAGGCATTGAACGAGCAAGATGAAACCTTGCTGGCAACGGTTGAACAGGCATTTGAAACCGTGGGCAATCTCTACGCACAGGTACGCCTGCGCGATGCCCTGCGGGAGGCTATGGCAGTAGCGCGGGATGTCAACAAATATCTGGATGACACTGCACCCTGGAAAACCATCAAGGAATCGCCCGAACGGGCGGCAACCTCGGTCTATGTGGCAATGAAAGCCATTGACTCGCTCAAAGTTTTGTTAGCACCGGTGCTTCCCCACACCTCGGCGCAAATTCATACCTTCCTTGGTTATGAGGAGCCATTGTTTGGGGCGCAAGAGATTGTGACCTACCATGAAAGCACCCGCGACCATGACGCGCTGATTTATCATCCCACGTCGTCCGAACAGGCGAATGTGGATCGGTGGAAGCCCAGCCAATTGGAAGCCGGACGTGCCTTCAACAGCCCCGCTCCGCTCTTCAAACAGATTGACCCTGTGGTCATTGAAGAAGAAAAGGCGAAACTTGGGACGGAGGCGATTGTCATTCGCTAAGGTGCATTTTCACATATTGCATAGTGCATATTGCATAGAACGACTTTCCCTCTAACGAGCGAATGTGATCGTTGCCGTTTATGCAATATGCACTATGCAATACCTTTATGAGCAAACAGTTCCTTCGTTTTTTCCCCCTCCTCCTCTACCTCTTCACCTTCGCCCTTGCCACCATGTTTGCGGTACGTACCCCGCAATGGCAGGCTCCCGATGAACCCGCTCACTATGCCTATGTTGCAACGGTGGCACAAACGGGGTTGTTGCCTGTGCTTGTCCCTGCCTGTTACAACGAACAATACAAAAACGCGCTGGTAGGAAGCAATTTTGCCGAGCCGATAGCCTTTGAACGTTTTTGTTACGAAGGGCATCAACCTCCGTTGTTCTATTACCTTGCCGCCCCCTTTTACGCGCTAGGTGGAGGGTCGCTCTTGGTGTTGCGTCTGCTTTGTGCGGCAATCGGCGCAATGGTT
>CBKYSX010000242.1:0-6378 GCA_966690745.1 uncultured Ardenticatenales bacterium | reverse complement strand
CGTCTTTACTGACCTTCACCTTCCCGCCCGCATCGTTCAGTCGGAACCCTTTGCGCTCTAAAAAGGCGTTGAAATCAGCAACGGTGTTATAGCCTGCGGGCAAGTTGTGAACGGTTACAGTAAAGTGATTCAGGTAGTAGCGGTTGTAAATCACCCATGCCGCAAACTCACTTTCCTGAAGCAAGCGTTGGTAATCTTCCCACGTCGGCACACGCCACAATGCTTGATGCAAAAAGCCATCCACCGCAAAGCCGTTGTAAAGGTTGAGTGCGTCTACGGGGTCACTCGTCACTTCGTCGGTATAAGAATGGATAATCCGTTGGGCTTCTTCCGACAATTCCCAAACGTGCAATTCACTGATGAAAATGCGCGGGTAATGGGGTTTGGGCGGATGATACCAGTAGGCAGTTATTTTCTTTTCGGGAAAGTAATATTGATCCCGCTTTTCATAGCCGCAGTGCAAAAAGACCTTTTCCAACGAGGCAATACCCAGATGAGGTACGCCCATCGTGCGAAAAGCGATATGGTCATTTTCAATCGCGGCGGCAGAGGAAATTACCCCTTCGGCAATCATCGCTTTGATAATCCCGTCTACGTCGGGGACACGCTCACGATAGCGGCGCATCAGACCATCTAAAATGACATCCAGGGTTTGCAATTGATCCATCGTTAAGGTTTCGATAGTCATATATCAGTACAGGTAGGGATACATCATCGTCGAACAGGAACACTGTTGACAATATGTCCATTACGGGTTTTGTAAATGTTGTTGGAGGGACGTTACGGACGCACGAAGGTGTTCTTCGAGCAGGTGGGTCGCTGTCGAAATGTCACGATTCCGGCAAGCGGCAAGAATAGCACGATGGGCACGTTGGGGTTCATCGTAGTAATTGATGGAATCGTAGACCACGAAGTAGCGCGCCACATTGTTATAGAGGTTTTGTAAGAGCGTCATCACGCGGGGCAAATCGGCGGCGCGATAAAGCGTGGCGTGAAAATCCCAGTTCAAATCGCTGGTTTGTACCGGGTCCTGCACCAAATCATATTCATTCAGAATCATCCCGGCGCGTCGCCAATCGTGTTCGGTCTGATTGGGGATCGCCTGACGCAACGCAAGACATTCCAACGCGATTCGCATTTCGTAAATCTCGTTGGCTTCCGACACCGACAACGACGACACCACTGCCCCGCGATTGGGGAAAATGGTGACCAACCCTTCGCCTTCCAACACCATCAACGCTTCCCGAACCGGGATCACGCTGACCTTTAATTGGTCGGCTATTTCTTGTTGGCGAATCGGTTGATTCGCTTTCAGTTCGCCACGCAAAATTGCCTGGCGTAAGGCATCTACAACAACCCCGGAGGTGCTTTTGGTACGAGCGGGTGCGGCTATGTTCATCTATTTACTCCATCGGGGGACTATCTTTTCTATAATCTTATAATATTATAGGATTATTTTTGTTTGTGTCAAAATTCACGATGGTACTTGACACCTCAACTATTAATGGTACACAACTGTTACAGCCGGAAACTATTAAGCCTCATTTTCTGAATCTGTGCGATGAGGGAGTTGACTTTTCAGGGTAAATCGGCTACATTTGCTTCTCAAATACTTTGCTTGGCTAACCAATTTTTTCTGCTCCCCTTCCTATAAACTATGGTAATGCTCGAAACCACCAACCTCACACTCCGTTATGGCAAGTTCACCGCCGTTGACCATCTCTCTTTCACGATGGCGCAGGGTGAGGTTTTTGGATTGCTGGGTCCTAACGGGGCGGGCAAAAGCAGTACGATTAAGATGTTGACCACCCTTATGCCCCCCAGCGAGGGAAACGCGAAGGTGGCGGGCTTTGATGTGGTACGTCAATCGGTTGCCGTGCGGCGCACGATTGGCTATGTTCCGCAATTGCTCTCGTCCGATGGGACCCTAACGGGGTACGAAAATCTGCTGATTTTCGCCAAGCTCTATGACATTCCCCGCGCCGAACAGGAAGCCAAAGTGCGCCATGCGCTGGACTATATGGGATTGACCGAGGCGGGCGAACGGTTGGTACGGAATTATTCCGGGGGGATGATTCGACGGTTGGAAATCGCTCAATCTCTGCTTCATGAACCTCGCTTGCTCTTTCTGGATGAGCCAACCGTGGGGCTGGACCCTGTAGCGCGGCGGGCAGTATGGAGCCATGTGGAACAGCTCCGCCATGATTACGGGATGACGATTCTGCTGACCACCCACCTGATGGAAGAGGCAGACGCGCTTTGTACCCGAATCGGGATTATGCACCGGGGAAAACTGGTGACTGTCGGGTCGCCCGCCGACCTGAAAGCATCGCTGGATACTCCTGATGCTACCCTTGATGATGTGTTTATTCACTACACCGGCGACCAATTAGAGTCGGGAGGAGGAAGTTATCGTGACATCGCTCGAACGCGAAAGACCGCCCGTCGTTTGGGCTGAATCCCCATCCCTTATCGGGACGCTCACGAATTTCATCCAAAAAACGCTGATTATTGCGGAAATAGACCTCCGCAAATTGCGCCACGACCCGACGGAACTGATTACCCGTGCGATTCAACCCGCCCTGTGGCTATTAATTTTCGGGCAGGTGTTTAGCCAAATCCGGGCGATTCCGACAGGCGATTTACGCTACCTGGATTTCATGGCTCCGGGCATTCTGGCGCAGAGTGTGCTGTTCATCTCGATTTTTTACGGATTGCACACCATCTGGGAACGGGACGCAGGTACGTTACACAAATTTCTGGTCAGTCCTACCCCTCGTTCGGCATTGGTCTTTGGCAAAGCCGTATCTGCCGGGGTACGCGGCTTGGCGCAAACGGTCATTATCTATCTGTTAGCGGCGTTGCTGGGGGTCTCGATTAACTGGAATCCGCTTGCAATTCTGGGGGTGATGCTGGCGGTGATGTTGGGGGCGGGCTGTTTCGCCTGTATTTCCATGATTATCGCCTGTATCGTGAAGAACCGCGAACGGTTTATGGGTATCGGGCAATTGCTAACCATGCCCCTCTTTTTCGCCAGTAATGCGATCTATCCCATCAGTATTATGCCGGGGTGGTTGCAGTTTATTTCACGCATCAACCCGCTTACGTATGAAGTGGATGCCCTGCGGGCGTTGATGTTGACGGGACAAACCAGTGGAATGGGGTTGGTCACAGATTATGTCGTCTTGTTCATTACCCTTGTGGTATTGGTTGCCATCGCTACCAAACTTTACCCGCGTGTTATCGTGTAAGCGACTGTAGAGCCGCGAGGCGGGGTGAAAACGACAACCCACCCCCTAGCCCCCTCCCAAGAGGGGGAATTCCCTCTACGACCCTCTTGTAAACACAGCGTTGTTTACAAACTCATGTACCACGCAACTGACTTAACCTTACTATATCAATACAAGTAGCAATAGTTGTATGAACACTCAAAAAGCATTAGAAACGACAATTACAAATCCAACGCTCGACACCGTTGTCGGGAAACGCCGTATCCCGCGTACCTTTGCCGCCCTCGGCAATCGCAATTACATGCTCTTTTTCCTCGGTATGTTGGTGTCGTCCGCCGGGACATGGATGCAGATTATTGCCCAGGGGTGGCTGGTTTATGAATTAACCCGTTCTGAATGGGCATTGGGGGTAGTGGGGTTCGCCGCCGCGATTCCCGCCATGTTGGTTTCGCCCTGGGGTGGGGTTCTGGTTGACCGCATTTCCAAGCGGAAGATTTTGCTGGCGACCCAACTCTTTGCCATGGTGCTGGCATTCATTCTGGCAGGATTGGTATTGACTGATGTCGTAGAGGTATGGCATGTCATAGTGCTTGCCGCCCTCACCGGAATGGTCAATTCGATAGATGCCCCTGCCCGTCAGGCACTAACTCCCGATTTGGTTTCCGACCGTAGCGAACTACCAAACGCCATTGCACTCAACGCGATGATATTTAACGGGGCACGGGTGGTCGGTCCGGCGTTCGGTGGCATTTTGCTGGTAACCGTCGGTGCGGGCTGGTGTTTCTTCTTTAACGGGGTTTCCTTTCTGGCAGTCATTATTAGCCTGCTGTTGATGGATTTACCGGAAACGGAGAAACGCACCGACAAGATTTCCCCGTTGGCGGAAATGAAAAGCGGTGCCGCTTATATTCGCCGGGACAAAACGATTCTCGGCATTGTCACCCTTTCCACGATTCTCTGTCTGTTCGGGGTTTCGTATGCGACGGTTCTGCCCGCCTATGCCGACAAAGTTCTGCAAGGGGGTGAATCTGCCTATGCCAACCTGACTGCTCTGCAAGGGATTGGCGCGGTGGTGGGGGCAGTATTGCTTGCCACCTATGCCAATCAGGTACGGCGCGGCTGGGTGGTGACTGCCGCTACCATCTATTTCCCGTTGGTTCTGATCGGGCTTGCCTTTACCACAAACTACCCGGTGGCGTTGGGGCTGATGTTCATTCTTGGACTTGGCTTCATTTCGTTGTTCAACCAACTCAACGTCATCCTGCAACTCCACGTAGATAATGCCATGCGAGGACGGGTGATGAGCCTTTATACTCTCACCTTCTTTGGCATTTCCCCTTTTGGCAACCTGTTGATCGGGGCATGGTCGGAATGGTGGGGTTTAACCACCGCTCTCGGTGTCAGTGGGGCGATTACCCTGGCGGGGGCACTGTTGGTACACCACTTCGTCCCTGAAATCCGCAGGGTGTAACATAAAGTGCATATTGCATGTTGCGTAGTGCATAAACGACATACTTCTAAACAAAAAAGTGCGGTTTATAACCGCACTTTTTTGTTACTCAAAGTAAGAACTAGCAAAGCCCCGCGCATTTTGGGACGCGGGCGGGTCTTTAGCGATGGGTGAATGGCTCTTCATTCCGATAACCCGCCCCTACAAGGAAAACAGGATAAAAAATGATATATGCACCTTATTCTGTCGGTGGGCGCACAAACCCTCGCTGTATCAGATACTCTACTATTCGTTGGGCAGTGGCTTCCGGGGTGTGGTTTACGGTGTCCAGACGCAGGTCGGGGTGATTCGGGGGTTCATAGGGATCGCTGATTCCGGTGAATGTCTGAATCTCGCCGCGCCGCGCTTTGGCGTACATGCCCTTACTGTCCCGTTCCTCACACACTTCAAGCGGTGTATCTACAAAGACCTCTACAAATTGTTCGCTTCCGACCATCGCCCGCACATCGTTGCGCGTGGCGCGATAGGGGCTGACTGCCGCACAGATGACTACGCCTCCAAAGCGCACCACCTCTGCCGCGACAAAGCCAATCCGCCGCACATTGATGTCCCGGTCTTCTTTGCTAAAGCCCAACCCTTTGGATAGATGGGTACGCACCACATCCCCGTCCAACATCGTCACTTGCCGCCCATGCTCCAATAGTAAAACCGTCAACACTTCGGCAGTGGTAGATTTCCCTGCCCCTCTTAAGCCCGTAAACCAGATACAAACGCCTTGTCGGTGGCGGGGCGGGTAATGTTCCGCGAGAATATCGGCAACTTCGGGGCGCGTAAACCAATCGGGCAATTTCTGACCGTTGGCAAGATAGTCATCCCGAACCTGTGTACCGGAAAGCGAGATGGTCACCGTTGAAGGGGCAACCTTTGCCGCCTCTTCATACCGTCCCTCTTCGGGCAAATAGACCAATTCCGAAAAGGGAATCGGGGTTACGCCTGTTTCGGCGGCGTAGGTCTGTACCATTTCCTGCGCGGCGTAGGGGTCATAAAAAGGGTTGCCTGCTGAATCCACGCCGGGGCTGGCATGGTCGCGCCCGACAATCAGATAATTCGCGCCGTAATTGCGGCGGATAATGGCGTGCCATAATGCTTCGCGGGGTCCTGCCATTCGCATCGCCAATGGAAGCAACGCCAGCAAAATGTGGTCGGGTTCATAATGGCGTTGGGCAAGCGCACGATAGGTGCGGACGCGGGTGTAATGGTCTACATCCCCCGGTTTGGTCATTCCCACTACCGGATGAAGCAATAACACCCCCTCCACGCTCTGCGCCGCCCGTTTGGTCAATTCCTCATGGGCACGATGAAGTGGATTGCGCGTTTGGAAGGCTACCACATTGTCCCGCCCCATTCCGTTTAAGCGGGCGCGGGTTTGGGCGGGGGTCAGTCGCAGAGATTGAAAATCGTAGCGGCGCGGCAGTTGCAATACCTGCAATCGCCCCGACAGTTGGTAGCGTCCCCAACGGGTCATTTCCGCGACCAACGGGTGGCGCGTGTCCGTGGTGCCAAAGACATGACGGGCAGTGTCGTCAGGATTCGCCGGACACCTGCGGTCAAAGCGGCGTTTGCAACGGGCAGGGTGGGTGCGCCAAATACGCGGCGGGCACGGTCTGCAAGCTGGGTGCTTGCGACGGCCGGGACAGG
>CBKYSX010000241.1:0-6380 GCA_966690745.1 uncultured Ardenticatenales bacterium | reverse complement strand
TTTTCCCGTTTCTCATTTCTTGCGCCCGCCCCATGTGGAGGGATGCGCCGTTCATCACGTAACGTGGGGTGAGGGGTTTCAACGGCAATCGTGGCAACCATCGTTATTCCCCGCGCCCTCCCCCTCTTGGGAAGGGGGTGGGTTTCCGTTTGCCCGTTTCTTTACGGCGGGCGGGTCATAAGTTCCATTTTGGAGGTTGTGATAGAGATGTGACCCGCCCCTACGAAAAATTGTGTCGTTCTTGGTTCGCTACGCGCATGTGCGATGCACACTTTGTGTTCTCTGTGGTGAATCTGCCGTTTCCCGCGTCCCGTCCTCACCCCTGTGCCCGCACCCCCACATACCGGGCGCGGGGACGAATCAATTGCCCCCGTTCATACTCCTCCAACGCCTGCCCGATCCAGCCCATCATGCGCCCCAGCGCAAACAGCGTGAGCGCACTGCCCTCCGGCAACTCCAACAACTGCGCCACCGCCACCAACCCCAAATCTATCGTCGGATATTCCCCCATCACCGCCTGCACATACGCCGTTAAATCCCGCACCACATCCAGGCGGTGGGTTTCATCCATACGGTGAGTCAAGTCCAACAACAGCTTCCCGCGCGGGTCGCCCTGCGGATACAACCGATGCCCGAACCCCGGAATCGCATCCCCCCGCGCCAACCGTTCACTCACCGCCCGCCGCACCCCAACCTGCGCCGCCTCACGCAACAGAGCCGCCACCCGCAACGTCTGCCCCCCATGCCGCACCCCCTGCAACGCGCCCAACGCGGCATTCACCACCGCATACAGCGTTGCCCCCGACGATGCCACGCATCGCCCGGTAAACGTGGATACATTCAATTCATGGTCGGCGCACAAAATCAGCGCAATCGTCAACGGGTTGGGTGGCGCAAAAAGCAACCCCGCCCCGAAGCCGCTCACCTCAAACAGCGTTGCCAGCAACCGCGCCCCCGTCCGCACCACGGTGGCGGGGCGCAAGTCATAAGCGGCAGGGTCGGCGGCGGCAAGCGAGGGAAGCAGGGTTTGGAATTGTTCCAGCGGAGAGAGGGGAACTGCGAAAGGCGACATGGGAAACGGGAAATGCTCGTTTCCCGCGTCGTGCCGTTCAACGGAAAACGGCGCAAAGTCCAGCCCTTCCCCATCCAACGTCCCCGTCCACAACAACCCCGCCACCGCCGCCACCGTATGGCGCAGAGCAAGGTCGGTGGCGCGGTAGCCCCGATAATACAAATCGCCCCCCGTAATCAACGAAATCGCCGATTCCACCACCGGCGCGCCCCAATCCAACGCCCGTTCCGCCACCACCTCGGGCGCGGAACGGCTCTCGCGGCGGACAATCAGGCGGCGCACATCGGCGGCATCATACAACCGTTTGCGCCCGTCCCCCTCCGCCCCGACCGATTGAATCAGCCCCCGGCTCACATAGGCATACAACGTTGCCACCGACACCTTCAAGGCTTCGGCGGCTTGGTCGGCAGTTAAGTAATCCATAGGTTTTTAGAAGGGAGTAGAGGGGGCAACCCATCCATCGTTATTCCCCGCGTAAATCCCCCTCTTGGGAGGGGGGAAGGGGGGTGGGTCGCCGTATTATGGAACGGCGGGCGGGTCACAGTGCTCATTGTGGAAATAATGCCGGGGATGTGACCCGCCCCTACAAAAATACCCCTTGCGTTGCGTCGTTGGTCGTTCCCGCGTCCTGCATTCTGCGTCCCGCCGTTTAAGCCTGCAACACATTCACCAACACCACATCGCAAAATGCATCCACCACCGCCGGGTCAAAATGCGTACCACTTCGGGCGCGGATAGCCGCAACCGCTTCATCGGGAAGCCACGACTGTTTGTACGGGCGATTGCTAATCAACACATCAAACACATCCACCACCGCCACAATCCGCCCCGCCAACGGAATCTCCTCCCCGCGCAAGCGGTGCGGGTAGCCGGAGCCATCCCACCGTTCGTGGTGGGTCAGCGCAATCGTTTCCGCCAATTTCAGCAGGGGCAAATCGCTCTGGGCAAGAATTTCCGCCCCAATCGTCGTATGGCTCTTCACCAAATCAAATTCATCGGGGGTCAGCGAGCCGGGCTTTGCTAGAATTTCGTCGGGAATCGCAATTTTGCCAATGTCGTGCAATTTGGTGGCAAGCTCAATCGCCATGGCTTCGGCTTCGGGCAACCCCATCTGCCGCGCCACCAAGCCCGCCATCCAGCAAACCCGTTCATTGTGCGCCGCCATATCCGTCCCCTTTTCCGCCGCCAACGCCAACCGCTCCAACATCTCCAATTGGGTACGGCGAATCCCCTCCTCCAACTCCCCGCTCCGCAAGCGGTACAACTCGGCTTCTTGCTCTGCCAATTGGGTGCGATACTGGTTTTCAACACGCGCAATCTGCGCCTGCGATTCCAAATTAAAAATCGCCCGTTCCAGCGTGTGGTATTCACGGAAATAGGCGAGCGCAAGATCGGTATTCCCCACCGCTTCATGATACCGTGCCAGCAATTCGCAACATTCCGCCCGCATAATTTTATCGGCTGGCGCAAGCACCAATGCCTGCTCTAACGTGGCAATCGCTTTATCACTATCATCCAGCCCCCATTGCGCCGCCGCCCAACCCATCAACAATTTCACCTCGCCCATATGATGACCCGTTTGGTGTACCAGTGCATAGGCACGTTCGAAATGGTCGTTGGCTTCCAGATAGGCGCGGCGGCTGTTCAACAATTGCCCCAGCGTGGCATGGGTAATCCCGATGCCGATGCGATGGTCATACGCATGTGCCATGCCGATGCCGATTTCCAACAGACGCATCGCTTCGTCGGTATTGCCCGTGTCGTGGTATGCCCATGCCAGGTTGTTATAGAGCATGATGCGGACATGGGGGTGCGCCGTTTCTTGCGGGTCAATCCGCAATGCCTGTCGCAAGACTTCCAACGCACGGTCGGGGCGTTTGGTGCGTCCGTAATAACTGCTGAGCGACAGCAGAATCGCCACATGGGTGGACAACTCGTTGGCTTCCTGGCTGTACCGTACCGCCTGCAACAATACCTGAAACGCCTGATCGTATTGCCCCTGTGCCGTGTCCAGGCTCCCTTGCAAATGGCACAGCGAGGCACGAATCGCGGCGGTGCCTAATGCCGGATATGCCTCAATCAACGCTACCGCTTGCTTCCGATGGCGCACCGCATCGGCAAGCCTGCCTAAACGGTAGGCACTTTGCCCTAATTGAATGGAAGTCGTGAGCGTAGCAGAGGGGCGTTCGGAGTCGGGCAGGTCGGGCAATAACGGCAACACATCTTCCGCCAGCGCATACGCATACGGAGGGTCGTAATAGCGCACCTGTTCAATCAGGGCGTGCGTCGCCTGAACCTGTGCCAAACTATCGGGGGTGGGTGCCTGACTAAGCTCTAATCGCCGTTGCATCAATTGTGCAACGGCATGGCGAGTTTGCGAATCCATAGCAATTCAAAAATGAGAAGAGGATAGAGAGTCGGTCGTATTGCAACAGATATGCCACAAGGGGCTATAGGCTTCGAGTCTAGTGGGGCAGTGAATAGTCTAGCAGAAGCGACACCCCGCAATTACGCAAGGTTTCTGCAAAGTTCCCACTCAGGTATGTCGTAACGACTGATGAAGTTGTTGCAATTCAGTTGCCAAATGGGTGGGTGTGGAAAGCGGAGGAAGAGATGCACCGAGGGCAACACGGATAAGGCTATTGGGGAATGGCAGTTGTTTGCGGTCCCATGTCGGCATGGTCAACACGGGCGCAGCAAAACAGGCAAACGGGATTATAGGGACGCGGGCGGTTTGCGCCAAGCGGAGCGGGTCGTCCTGCGGGGCGCGGGCGGGGGCGCGGTGTCCGTCCGCCGCCATAAAAATTGTTTTCCCCGCATGTAACAGGGGAATCAGGGTTTCTTCCATCACCTGTTGGCGGTATGCCCCCGCCTCATACGGAGGAATATAGACCAAATCCAACCCTACCCAGCGGATAAATCGCGCCATCAGGCGGGGGGTGCCGTATTCCCGCACCATCGGCGCGACCACCTCGTCCGCCCGTTTGACATGGCGCACCAATGCCGCCGCCAGCAAAATCTCACCATGCCAGCAGGTCAGCACCGAGCCGGGGTGCCACCGGGAAAGCCCCTCAATATGGAAATTCATTCGAGAAATGAGAAAGGGGAAATGAGAAACGGGAACGTTGTCGTTTTTATTTCTCGTTTCTCATTTCTCAAGAGATGGAGAAGGGAATGGTGCATCGCGCCCGGCATTCTCCACTCCATGATTCCCCAAAATCTTATGCTTTTCCAACCATGTTCGGATACGGTCGGCGGTGGCGGCATTCAGATGGGGGTGGTCGTGTCCGGCGCGGGGAACCATCACTATTTCTTTCGGCTCATGAGCACGGGCAAAAAGCATTTTGGCGGAATTGGGATGCACCGTCGGGTCCCATTCCCCATGAATCAATAACAGCGGGCGCGGCGCAATCCGCTCTACCAGCATATAGGGCGGGTCGTCGTGGTGGGGCAACCGGTCTAACCGGGTTTTACGGGTAACATAGCTCCACGTCTGCCCGAATTGCCCCGATGTATAGAGCAACCGCAACCCTGCATCCGTGGTGTCGGCAAAGGCTCCAATTGTGGCAACCGCTTCCACATCTTGATAAAGGGCGGCGTGGCGAATCACGCTGGCTCCGCCCATGGAAGAGCCAACGGTAATCACCCGTTGATAGCCCAACGAACGGGCATAGGCAACCGTGGCTTCCACATCCAGCACTTCGCGGTCCGACATCGTGCTACCGCCCTCGCTGTCGCCATGCCCGCGCAGGTCAATCGCCATGACATCGGTAAAGGTGCTACAGGCTTCCACAAAATCGGGGACGCGCCGGTGGTTCTTGCCCGACATAAAGCCATGCACGTAGATCAACAACGTTTCGCTTTTGCGGGGCGACAAATGCACCCCCGCAATTTTTACGCCATCTTCCGCATACACATGAAAATGGCGGTGGTTTAGCCGGTAGGGACGGTTCCAAAGGTCAACAATCGTAAGCATATAGCGAGGAGAGTGGAGAGAGAAGAGAGAAGAGTGGAGAGCAACGTATAAACTTAGTTTGCTCTCCGCTCTCCTCTCTTCATTTCATACAATTCAATCAACACCCCGCCCATCGCCTTCGGGTGGATAAAGGCAAGCAATTTGCCTTTTGCGCCGATGCGGGGCGTGGTGTCAATCATTTCATAGCCCTGGTGCTGGCAATAGGTGATGGCGGCGGCGAGGTCGGGCACGGCATAACAGATATGGTGCATACCGGCTCCCCGTTTGGCAAGAAATTTGCCCACCGGGGTATCATCCCCCAACGCGCCCAGCAATTCAATATCTGCCCCCTGTGGGGCGGAAAGAAAGACTGCCCGCGTCCCTTGCGAGGGTACCGTTTCGTCATGGGTGACACGCAAGCCCAGCGTGGTATAGAGCGCAACGGCGGCTTCCATATCTGTAACGGCAATCCCGATATGATCTATATGGTCGAGCATGGAGGTCGGGGGAGTGGGGCAGGGGTGCCCGCTTTTCAGAATTTCGCAAGAGTGCGATAGCATAACTATAACACAATTTTCCAAATTTTGGTGGGGATGGGAGACGGGGTTGATGGAGATTAAGAATTAAAAGCCGTAACCGCACCCACCCCGCCCTAAAGGGACGGGGCTAAGAAACACACGACAACGATAGCTTATTATTTAGCCCGGGGAACGATTCCCGTTACGGCATTCTTTTCTTAATGTTCATCAACCCCATGCCACCCCCCCTTAACAAACCACCCATGCACCCTTTTTCTCACTGCCATTTCTGCGGAACCCCCTTTGCCGATGCCGAAGCCACCTTCCCGCGCCGTTGTGAATCCTGCGGCAACCCCACCTATCGCAATCCCTTGCCCGTTGCCGTCTTATGTATTCCGGTCGGCAAGGGCTTATTAGCAGTCAAACGCACCATCCCGCCCTACGAAGGCAAATTTGCTCTGCCCGGAGGCTATATCAACCATGGAGAATCATGGCAAGCCGCCGCCGTGCGTGAAGTGCAAGAAGAAACGGGCTTGATCATCGAGGCAACAGCGGTTCAGATATTTGATGCCAGAAATGCCCCCGACGGAACCCTGTTGGTTTTCGGGTTGATTGACGCATTGGACTATCTGCCCGACTTCACCGAAAACGAAGAAGCCTCCGAAATTGCCATCATCACCAACCCCGCCGAATTGGCGTTTCCCCTGCACACGGAAGCCATGCAACGCTATCTGGACATGTTCCAAATGTTTGAGCAAATGTCGGGCGTATTGGGAATCCCGTAACAGGGAGACGACCCCACCCCTCTAACAATCAACCCAAACGAGCAAGCACC
>CBKYSX010000240.1:0-6380 GCA_966690745.1 uncultured Ardenticatenales bacterium | reverse complement strand
AGTTTCAAAGCGTTGTAATGCCCCATCCCCAATCAGGCGTGGCGCGAACCGGGGAAAATCAAAACCTGTCATGGTATTCGCTCCGGTATGGCATCCCGATTGCCAGCAGTTCTCTTCCTCGGTGCCCCATGCCGCCCGCCATTCATCGGTTAAGCCCTGCCCCTTGTCCCCGTGACACGCCATACAAATTTGCGCGAACTGATATGCTCCACAATCCAATTGGGTAGGATTGTCGGGCAGGCGCGGGGCAATGAGTCGCTCCGGCTGAGCACCGTCTTCAGCCGTAGAGCCGTTATTCACGGGGAAGTATAGCCCTTCACATTCCGGCTCTGTTGTTGGCGGAGGTTCCGTTGCATCCGTTTGAGCATAGGTTGGCTCCACAGCGAAAGCAAGCCACAGGCAGAAAAAACCGAAAAGAAGGAGTAGATGGAGTTTAGACAGTCGCGTTACCATTGATAGTAATATGCCGATGGGGGGACATTGGTTCAATGGAGTGTCCCTTAAATAGATGATGAGTTGTTGAAGCGGGTTGAGGGAAGATGAATGACACCATTTTGCCCCGTATTCAAGATTATAAACATAGCCAAAAAATCTCCATCCAACAAGTGTTCATTCTTAAAATGTATGCTCCCGGAGGCTCCCATAATAAAAGAGCAGGGGATTGTTAAATCCCCTGCTCTTCTATAGGGTGCAGGCTTTACTCTTTACTGAATGCGTAATAGTAGGTTGAACTATACGCCGCGTTGTAGTAATACCCCTTTACCCATCTTTGTTCATACCGTCGGCTACTGGCAAGCACCAGCCGGATACCAATCACCTGATCGTAGTCCATCTGTGTAATTTGTTCATAGATGGCTTGCCGTTCGGCAGGGTCGGTAGAGACCACGGCGGCATCAATCAAACTCTGGAATTCGGCTTTGACCTCATCGGGAATACCCATCCGGTTGGCGAAAGTACCAACGAGGAAGGGTTGCACCCAGTTGTGCGGGTCGTGAATATCTTCAATCCATCCCGAGGCGAAGAGCGGCAAGCGGGCTTCGCGTTGGTTCCGCAGGAAGTTTGCCCACGGCAAACCAATGACTTCGACTACATAGTTGCCCGGGGTTGGATTGTCAGCAGAAACCGCATCCAGATTGGCTTGCAGAATCTCGCCCACCGTTTGGCGCAAGGTGTTTCCGGCATTGTAAGCCATCTGAACACGGAACCCGGCTTCGGGAAGTGCCCCACCCCATGCGGTGGCGAGTTCTTCTTTACAGCGGTCTGCATCAAAACTATAGGCAGGGCCTTCCTCATTATATCCCAGCATACCGGGAATAATCGGACCAATATTTTGGACGGCATCGCCATCATAAATGTCGTTGATGAGGATGTCCCAGTCCATACAATAAGCAAAGCCGCGCCGCACGTTCAAATCGGAGAAGAAGTCGGGCGGAATCCCGTTACCATCCAATGCGCCACTCCCCGCCAGCGGGTTGCCGCCCTCTACGTTGATGTTCCAGGTAAACATCAAGTCGGTACGGGAGGTTGAAGGTGCGCCATAATAGCCGCGTAGCGGACCATTCGGGTTATCAGTCGCCGCACAATCAAATTCGCGGTTTTCGAAGTTGTAATCACAGCGTTCGCCGACTAACCCGTCCATCTGCGGGTACTCGGAGGCATTTACAGCGATAACATCTGCGTCCCCGGCTTGAAGGGAGGCAAAGCGTGTACCGAATTCAACCACATTCTTAATAACGACGGTGCCAATCGCAGGCGGACCCACGGGTCCCCCTTCCCATGCCGGACCAACTTCTTCGGTGCGCCAGTAGTTTTCGTTGCCCACCAGAACGATCTCTTCACCCGGTATCCATCGTTCCAGAATGTAAGGTCCTGTTCCATTGATGATGGTAGAGAAGGGATCGTTTTCAGAAGAAATCCCGTAGTACTCTTGCCAGGTAGCGCAATCCCCATCCCAACCGCCGTTTTCAACCACCCATTCCTTGTCCATAATCGAACCCCATCCACCCGCAAGCGTAGCAAGGAAGGGTGCCCAGGGTTGGGCTAAGGTAAAGGTGACGGTGTTACCGTCTGCCACAATAGCGTTTGTAACGGCTTCACAGGTGGCTTGTAGCGCGGCGGGGTCGGCGGCTTGTACGGCGGTGGGATCACCCGCTTTGTCCCCTGCTTCAGGGTCGTCGGCAAATAATACTTCGGAGATGTCGTAGATGCCGACCCCCAAAATCGGTTCTGTCAGGAGCAATTGCGGTGAGTTATAGCCCCCCTGCAACAAACCACGTTGGAAGCTGTACGCAACATCTTCCGCTGTCAAATCCCCACCTTCATGGAAGGTGATACCTTCACGAACCGTAAAGGTATAGGTCAGACCATCTTCACTGATGTCGGGCATGGCTTCGGCGAGCTGGGGAACCAACTCATCGGCTTTGTTGCGATTATAGGTGACAAGCCGTTCGTAGGTTTGCTCAATAATCCCGATACCGCCCGATTCATACGCCAATGCGGGGTCAAATCCTTCGGGGTCGGCAAAGGTTTCCAGATAATACGTCTCGGGGTCTTTGGAATTAAAGGCGACGGGGGCTTCTTCAACAGGAGCCGCCGTAACAACGACTTCAACCGTTTCAGTAACAACCTGTGTTTCGCCTTCAACTTCAACAACAGAGGTGACAACGACAGTTTGGACAACGGGGGGTTGTTCGACGGTGGGGGGGGCGGCTGTGCTACAGGCAACCATCAGTAAAGCAGACAGTACAATAACGGCAAGGGTAATTATTGGTCGCTTCATCTTCGTCTCCTTGGAACAGGGTAACTTATGCCGTCAGTTTCAATTTCAGAAACTGACAATTTCGTCCCTTGATAGGAAAACCCACTTTTGTCGCGCAACACCCCCTTTCATATCGCCTGTGACTTGTAAATAAATCTTAACGTCCGAAAGATTGTACACCTTATAAATATGGGGACAATCTTATATGCTTATCCATTCGCTATCCTTCGATGCAAACAAAAAAAGGGAGTGCAGATTGCACTCCCTTTTCGATAAAAAACTGTTGGGGTTAGCGGGTACCCCCGAGGCGTGGGTCAAATACGTCGCGGATGGCATCACCGATGAGGTTCCAGCCCATAACGAAGAGGACGATGGTTACACCGGGGAACATCACCACATACCAGTAAAGGTCGAGCTGGGTAATCCAGTTGCGGGCGAAGGAAATCAGTTGCCCCCAGTCCGCATACCCCGGCTCCACGCCTACGCCAAGGAAGCTCAACGCGGCAAAGGTGATGACCACCGAGCCGATTTCCAGCGAGGCAACTACAATCGTCGGGAAGATGGCATTCGGCAGGATGTGGCGGAAGAGGATAAAGAAGTCCGTTACACCAATCACGCGCGAAGCAGTGACAAATTCACGTTCCCGTACCGCCAGAATATCCCCACGCACCAGCCGGGCATACCCCATCCATCCGAAGATGACAATCGCAATGAGGGGTTGCCAGATGCTCCTTCCTCGGCTGGCGAAGACCGCCGAAATGGTCATAGCGGCGACCAGGAAGGGGAAGGCAAGGAATATATCGGTAATCCGCATTAAAATCATATCTACGATACCTCCGTAGAATGCGGATATCGAGCCGACGATTAACCCGACGGTTAACCCTGCTAAGGTGACGACAATCCCCACAAAGAAGGCGGTACGTACCCCCCAGATCACACCATACCAGATGTCATATTGCCCGGAGGCAGTCCCCATCAGGTGTACCCACTCGGTTCGCCCGGTCACAGCCGTATACCATCCCGGAACATATTCCGGGGGGCGGGTATTCCATTCCGACATCGGCGGACGGGGGTCGGAACGGAAGCCATCCCGGGGAATATCATAAGGGCGATTCGCGTTCAACGGGGGAGCCAACTCTGCCGCAAAAATAGCAACGAAGGTGAATAGCGTGAGTAGGATAAAGCCTGTCACTGCCAAGGGATTCGTCACCAGTTTTTTGAGTTTTTTGTAGTTTTCTTCGCCCAACACCCGCTTCAGGTTGTTATCCTTTTTGGGTTCAGCGAGGCTAGGAAGTGTATCTGCAGTTGTTGCCATGAGCGTACCTCTCTATTCCTTCCTGAGTTAATCCAGCCGAACCCGCGGGTCAATAAACACATAGGAGATGTCTACGAGTAGATTTCCTATGACGAGAATAAAGCCGAAGAACATTACCATTGCCAGCACCGTAATGACATCCAACTGCACTGCCGCCGTTGCCGCAATTTGCCCGATACCCGGATAATCGAATATCGTTTCGGTGATAACTGCTCCGTTCAGCAAGCCTACAATCGTCCCGCCGACGATGGTTGCTACCGGAATCAAAGCGTTCGGCAAGGCGTGGCGTTGCGTGACAACATTTGCCGCCAACCCTTTGGAGCGGGCAGTGGTCATGTAATCTTGACGCAGGGCTTCCAGCATCGAAGTGCGGGTGATGCGAATCAACAAGGCACATTGGATGTAGGTCAGGGTGATAATCGGGGCAATCAGGTGGCGCAGGGCATCCCAGAAGATATCGAGCCGCCCGTTTAACAGCGAATCAATGGTAATGAGTTGGGTGTAGCTGGTGAATTCGGACGACAATAAGACATTTGTAAATTCCTGGGAGATACGCCCCGGTGGGAACCATCCTAAACGGGCGTAGAAGAACATTAATAGAAGCAATCCAAAGACGAAGCTCGGGAACGCCCAGCCTATGATACTAAAGACCCGTATGAGCTGGTCCCAGAATTTGTTGTGGTTTAAGGCAGCAACCACCCCCAGCCATACCCCGCCAAAGATGATTGGAACCACACTCCACAATGCCATTTCAAGGGTGGCGGGGAAGCGGCGGGCAATCAAGTCGGAAATTGGCTGAGAAGCGGTACGGGAATAGCCAAAGTCGCCCCGTAGAATACCGCCTTGAATTTCGCCTGTTGTCGGATCAGGATAGCCAACCAACCAGTTCCAATACTGCACATAGAACGGGCAGTCCAGACAATACCGTTTAATCAGGGCATCAATCTGTCCATCGTTTTTGGGAATATCGCGCACGTAAAGCGCAACTCGTTCCTGTGGCGACAATGCCTGCAACACGATGAAGAGGATAAGGGATACCCCCAACAAGATCACAGGCACTAACAACAATCGTCGAATGATATAGGCAGTCATGGGACATCTCCTGTAGACGGACGTATGGCGTTAGCGTGTACTCGTATATACCAATTGAGAACGAAATGGTTCAATCCCAATACGTGTGACCGAAAGCAATGATGGAATTGTAAAGACTGGAGAGAAAGAGGAACTAAATGAAATTTGGAAGGGGGGAGGGGGAACGCATGTTCCCCCTCCCGTTACGACGCAGTCAGGGTTGGAATTATTCCTTACTGAGGGCGTAGTAGTAGACGGAGCTGGCGGCGGGGTTGAAGTAGTACCCCTTGACCCAGCGTTGTTCATAGCGGCGAACGCCGGGCAGAACAAGGCGGATACCCACAACCTGATCGTAGTCCAGTTGGGTGATTTCTTCGTAGATGGGTTGGCGCTCGGCGGGATCGGTCAGAACCACAGCAGCGTTGATCAGTTCGAGGAACTGAGCAGTCAGCTCTTCCGGCAGACCCATGCGTTGTGCATACACACCAACGAGGAACGGCTGGACCCAGTTGTGCGGGTCGTGAATGTCTTCGTGCCAACCGGAAACGAAGATCGGCAAGCGGCCTTCGCGTTGGTTGCGGAGGAAGTTCGCCCAGGGCAGACCGATGACTTCGACAACGTAGTTGCCCGGGGTCGGGTTGTCTGCCGAAGCGGCATCCAGGTTGGCTTGCAGGATTTCACCAACGGTTTGGCGCGTGGTGTTACCGGCGTTGTAGGCGACCTGGAAGCGGAAGCCGGTTTCAGGAAGGACGCCGCCCCATGCGGTGGCGAGTTCTTCTTTACAGCGGTCGAGGTCGAAGCTGTACTTCGGACCGTCCGGGTTGTAACCAACCATGTTCGGGATGATGGGACCCACGTTTTGGACCGCATCGCCTTGATAAACATCGTTGATCAGCACGTCCCAGTCGAAACAGTAAGCGAAACCACGGCGGACGTTGAGATCGGTGAAGAAGTCAGCCGGAATCCCGTTGCCGTCGAGGGCGGCGCTACCAACAAGCGGGTTGCCGCCGTCAACATTGATGTTCCAGGTGAACATGATGTCGGAGCGGGTGACGCTGGGGGCACCGAAGTAGGAGCGGAGCGGGCCGTTCGGGTTGTCCGTCGGGGCACAATCAAACCCTTGGGTGTCGAAGTTGTAGTCACAGCGTTCGCCACTGAGGGAGTCCAATTGGCTGAAGTTTTCTGCGTTGACGGCTACGTTGTCGGCATCACCGGCTTGCAACGAAGCGAAGCGGG
>CBKYSX010000239.1:0-6414 GCA_966690745.1 uncultured Ardenticatenales bacterium | reverse complement strand
GCCAGAATTTGCTCATAATTGGCAATCCCGCCCCTTGATGTAATTTCCAAATAGCGACGGCGGGCGCGTTCCTCAACCGAGGCATCCAGAAATATTTTAAGCGGGGCTTCGGGTAATACTACGGTGCCAATATCCCGCCCGACCATAATCACTTTGCCACGCAAGCCGATGCGCCGTTGTTGTTCTTTCAGCGCGGCACGTACGGCAGGGTGCGCCGCTACCGTTGAAACATGTTGGTCTACCCACTGTTCGCGCAAGTGCCACGTAATGTCTTCGTCCCCGATACAGACAGTGTATTGCCGCCCATCCCGTTCGTCGGGGGCGGGGGGTTCAATTTCAATCACGGTGGTACGCGCTAATTCCCCCAGCACATTCCCATCATTCAAGGGATGATTGCCCTGTACTGCCAGATAGGTAATTGCCCGGTACATCGCGCCGGTATCAAAATAAAGCCAGCCCAATCGTTCCGCAATCAACGCGGCAACGGTACTTTTTCCCGATGCGGCGGGTCCGTCCAGGGCAATGGTAAGGAGGGGTTCAGTCACAAAGGCTCCGTAAAAAGTTGCGTGTTGCGTGGTACATGGTGCATGACTTCACCGGAAGGTACTGCACAAAACATCTCTTTCTCGTTCCAAAAAGATAGATTCAGAAACCGATAGAGATTTTCCCTAAATTCATGCAACACGCACCATGCACTACGCAACATCGTTAATCAAAATCAAGTTTCTTTTGTTGGTGAATGACCACGCTTTGGACAATACCGATAGCGAGGGCAAGGGTTAGGAGGTTACTGCCCCCGTAGGAAATGAACGGAAGTGGAACCCCGGTGGGGGGTACCACCCCTACATTCACACCAATATTCACGAAGGATTGGAAAAATATCCAGCCCGCCACCCCTGCAATAATCAGTTGTCCGAAGGGGTCATGCACTTTGGTGACATCCCGTATCAGGCGGAAGATGAGGGCAAGGAGCAAACCAAAGAGCATCAACGACCCCATAAAGCCCAACTCTTCCGCTATCACTGAGAAGATAAAGTCGGTGTGGCGTACCCGCAAATACCCTAGTTGGCTCTGCGACCCCTGCGCGTAGCCCTGCCCCATCAATCCACCGCCGCCAATCGCAATGCGGCTCTGAATCAGGTTGTAGCCTTGCCCGGAAGGGTCCTGCGAAGGGTCAAGGAAAATGGTTACACGGTCACGTTGATATTCGGGCAAATGGGGCCATACCAATGGCACGGCAATCGCCGCCAAACACCCCACAATCAACAGCCAACGAATCGGCATTCCCGCCATCACTGCCAGCACGAGCCAGATGGTGGCAATAATAATTGAGGTGGAGAGGTTGGGTTGAAGTAAAATCAGCACCACGGGGATTGCTACCAATATGCCTGAAACAATGATGGATACCCATGAACCGTTGCGTCCGCTTAGATATTTACTTAATACAATAATCAGGAACAGCTTGGCAAACTCGGCGGGTTGCAGACTTCGATCCAGAATTTCAAACCAGCGTTGGGCACCAAAGTTGGTTTGCCCCAAAAAGAAAATCATTGCCAGCAGGGCAACGATACCAATATACATGGGGCGGGAGAAAAAGCCGATGGCGCGATAATCAATAATGGTGGCGGCAAACATTGCCACAATCCCAATCCCCACCCACATTAATTGTTGACCCAGGAAATCCTGCGTGGGGTCGGCGGGGGCGGCGGAACGAACCATTACCACCCCGAAAATCATCAGGGCAAGGGTGATGAGGAGCAAGGCATAATCGTAGGCGAGAAAGTAGCGTCGGAGCATAATTCATAGTTCATATTGCATGTCGCATATTGCATCAAGCGTCTATGCACTATGCAATATGAACTATGCAATTAGGATTTCGGGGGACGGACGGGGCGAATAGGAATATCCGCGACAAGGCGGTTTTGTTCCCGTCCGGGGGTGAGTTGAATATCCATGTGGTCGCGGTCAATATCCACATATTTGGAAAGAACCACGATAATTTCTTCTTGAATCTGGTGCAGGATTTCATCGCTCAATCCGTAGCGGTCATGCACCACAACCAATTTTAGCCGATTTTTGGCAGTTTCACTGCTGGTCGGTTTGCGCCCAAAGAGGCGATCCCAAAAATTCATGGCGAACCCCCGTTTGTTGCGTAGCGGGGTGTGCCATACTTTCCCCCCTACGCGCAAGAATCAATTAGAGCGCATAAAGCCGAACAGCCGTTCCCACAGCCCTTTTTCTTTCAGTTCCAGAAAAGGAACCTCTTCCCCCATCAAGCGTCGGGCAATATTGCGATAGGCTTTGCCCGACAGCGATTTGTCATCGGTGGCAACGGGGGTGCCATCATTGGTGGAAACAATAATCGCTTCATCATCCGGCACGATACCGAGCAGAGGAATCGAAAGCACGTCCAGCACATCGTCCTGACTTAACATTTCGCCCCGTTTGACCATATCAGGACGAATCCGATTCAGAATCAGGCGGGGGGTTCCCTTTTCAGAGGCTTCAACCAAGCCGATAATCCGGTCTGCGTCCCGCACCGCACTCATTTCGGGAGTCGTGACAATCAAAACTTCATCCGCCCCCGCAATGGCATTCTGGAAGCCTTGTTCAATTCCGGCGGGGGAATCAATGATAATGAAATCAAAGAAAGGGCGAAGTGCGTCGCAAACCTGTTTCATCTGTTCCGGGGTGACGGCGGATTTGTCGCGGGTTTGCGCGGCAGGGAGCAGGTTCAGCTCAGGGTGGCGTTTGTCCCGCACCAATGCCTGTTTCAGCTTGGCGCGACCTTCCACCACATCCACAATATCGTAAACAATCCGATTTTCCAGCCCCAAGACCAAATCCAAATTCCGCAATCCAATATCTGCGTCAATTAAGACCACTTTTTGATTTTGTGCCGCAAGTGCCGTACCGAGGTTGGCGGTGGTGGTGGTTTTGCCCACGCCTCCCTTGCCGGAGGTAATTGTAATGACCCGTGCCGTCGTCATACCATCGTGTCCTTGCCCGTTGAGCGAATGATGTTCCCATCATCGTAACGCAGAAGGGGGGGAAATACAAGTGAGGGGGATGGTTGAAATAGAGATGCCCACCGTAGGTTCCGGACTGAACAGGACACACCTTTACCCTACGGTTGCCATCACACCACCTCTTCGCAGGGGTTCATGTTTAACGAATGAACCCTTGCTAACAGGTGACAATGATAGTAGCCCATATGAAACCGTGTGCTGTTCAGGGTGGAACATGGGGTGAAGATTTATATGCTAAAATTATGTCTATTCAGAAAAATGTAAAGTGACAATTGTATCCCACATGAACACCCCCAAAACCAACCTCTACAACCTCTCCCGCGCCGAGATGGAGCCATTCATCACGGCGTTGGGCGAACCGAAATTCCGTGCCAAACAAGTGTGGCATTGGCTCTATCGTTCCCTTGTTATGTCGGTTGATGAAATGCGGAACTTACCCGCCGCCTTCCGCGCAAAACTGGCAGAGGTCGCTACGATTGGTACGACCACCGAGGTAGCGGAAATTCATTCATCTGATGGCTACACGCAAAAATGGCTGTTGGATTTGCCCGACCATGAAAAAATTGAAGCGGTGCTGATGGAATATGACACGCGCAACACTGCCTGTATTTCGGTGCAGGTGGGCTGTGCCTATGCCTGTGCCTTCTGTGCGACCGGGCGCATGGGGTTAATCCGCAATCTGTCGGCGGGGGAAATCGTCAGCCAGATTGTTCATGTCGAACGGGAACTACGCCAGAGCCAACCGTTGACGGAAGGCAATCACGCTCTTACCAACATCGTTTTTATGGGAATGGGCGAACCATTGGCAAATTACAATGAAATGATGAAAGCGGTGGGGATTCTGAATGACAGCGAGGGGTTAAATATCGGGGCACGGCGCATGACATTGAGTACGGTGGGGTTGGTTCCGGCGATCAAAAAATTAGCGCAGGAGCCGATTCAGGTCAATCTGGCAGTGTCGCTTCACTCCCCGCTTGATGAGATTCGTTCGGAACTGGTTCCCGTCAATCGTCAATATCCCGTTGCCGAGCTAATGGATACTGTACGGGAGTATATCGCCACCACTGGACGGCGAATTACCTTCGAATATTCGATGATTAACCATGTCAACGATACCGAGGAACAGGCACACGCGCTTGGGAAATTACTCAAAGGGATGTTGGTACACGTCAATATGATTCCGTTAAACCCGGTTCCCGGCTCCCCGTGGCCCGCCAGCGACCCCGACCGTATTACGCGCTTTGCCGAGATTTTGCGGAGTTATGGCGTGACTGCCACCGTGCGAATGCGACGCGGGATTGATGTTGCGGCGGGGTGCGGGCAGTTGTACGCGGCAGTGGAAGGGCGTGGGCGTTCGATTGTGCCGATTACCGACTATCCGAGTAAAGATAAGGTGGATGCGGTGGTGGCAGAACGGGTGAGAGGTAAGGAATAAACGCAGGACGCAGAGGGTTTTGGGGTAGGGGCGAGTCAGGCTTACGGCAACCTTCCAAAATGCACCCGTTGATCCGCCCGCCGTTAGGACGCAGGAAACGCTACGTTCTCGTTTCACATTTCGCAACATTCATTTTGTTTCGGGCTGACGACATCTACAGAATCTACGAAATCTACCCGGAAGAAGACCCATCAAAGCGGTAGATTTTGTTGGGACGTTGAGGGCGATTGCTTGATAATTCCATAAAGTTTACCATCCACAGCGAGGACGCTGTGGACTCCCGGTGTTGTGGAACCCCGGCACATCCCGATTTTTATTTTGCTCTTGAAACGGCTCTACATTGGGATTATAATTCTGCCCATCCGAACCAACGGGAAAAACAACACGGCGCGGTAAGGTACCGCGCCGTGTTATTGAAACAGAAAAATTTTAGAGGCTTTTGGAAAGGGTACGAATACAGCGTGTACAAAGCCGCTTTTGGGTGGGTTTGCCTGCAACCATTACAACAGCCCGTTGGATGTTGGGGTTAAAGACGCGGGGGGTGCGGTTTTGTGCGTGGCTGACGTTCTTCCCTGCACGCGGACCCTTGCCGCATTGTTCACATTTTGCCATGAGAGTTATGCTCCCGTCTTAGACTTTCGCACATACAAGCGTTGTACAATAGATCCGCGATGTGCCAGACCAAAACTTGAATCCGCGATTGCGATTTGGTAGACTGAATAGAAGGTTTTACTGTCGTTGCAAGCGCAACCGGACAGAAATTGTCGCTCTAAAATACAAACTCACGCCAAAAGGCGCGAGTTGCCAAGAACGGGGGATACTATACCATAGTCTGCCGTTCGTGCCAAATCTTTCGGGGGGTCCTGGCGGTATGCCGCACCCCACTTTGTCCTAAAATCGCAAACTCGATGTGGAGGAGTTTCCCGTGTCCGATCAAAAAGTTACTGAAGTTCTCGTCGTAGAACATGCCGATGGCACCATGCTTGCCTATATGTTTGAAGGTGGCGCGGCATGGTTTGAGCGGCATGTTCCGCAAATTAACGCGCTGAACGTCTTCCCCGTTCCCGATGGTGATACCGGTACGAATATGTTTGCCACCATCCAAAACGCAATGCGCGAAATGCGGAGCAAGCGTGCCGACGGCGAAGGGGCGGCAGATGTCGCATCACGCATGGCGCGGGGGGCGTTGATGGGAGCGCGGGGAAATTCCGGGGTCATCCTATCTCAAATTTTACGCGGGATGGCAGACGCGCTTTCCAACAAATCCAGTATTACCGCCGAAGATTTTGCCAACGCGATGCAAAAAGCCACTGACAAAGCCTATAGTGCGATTCAGAAACCGGTGGAAGGAACGATTTTGACCGTGGTGCGTGAGGCGGCGGAAGCGGCATTGAACCACATCAAAACCCATCGGGATACAAACCTTGTGTCATTGATGGAAGTGATCGTCAACGCCGCCAAAGCCTCCGAGCTCCGCACCCCTGAACTGCTACCGGTGCTGAAAGAAGCGGGCGTGACGGATAGCGGCGGGCATGGCTTATGGGTCTTTTTGGATGGGTTGCGCCGCCATTTGAAGGGCGAAAAGATTGACGCGACGATAGATTGGGACAGTCCCGAAATGCAAGAGATGTTGAACTCCTTTGGACATCCTAAAGCGGGCGAGAGCCTGACCGGGGTGGAATGGGGTTACGACATTCAATACTTGATTACGGCACGGAAGGACAAGCCGTTGGCAGTCAACGAGATTCGGGAATATATCAGCAGTATCGGGGATTGTGCATTGGTGGTGGGCGACGAAAGCCTGATCAAAGTCCACGTCCACTGCCCCAACCCCGGACCCGCGATTACCTATGGCGCGGAGCAAGGGTCACTGTCTGATGTTGTCGTTGAAGATATGGATATGCAGGCGGAAGAATTTTTGGGTCATGATGCCGAACCTGCCGCAAAGCC
>CBKYSX010000238.1:0-6421 GCA_966690745.1 uncultured Ardenticatenales bacterium | reverse complement strand
CGCTCCGTGAAGATGTAGGGGCGCATTTTGGGGTTCCAGCGGCGGGCGCGGTGACCGAAGTGTACGCCTGCTTCCAGCAGGCTACGCATGGTCACAGGAACCGTCCCGGTCGGGGTTGCGGTTTCAATTTCCGTCATGTGGGTACTATACCTTTCAGGTCGTTTTAGACACCCGCCCCCGTCATTCTACTGACGGAGCCGCCGATGTAATATACCGGTGGCACGACCGCGTTCGTCAGGAGGCGTGTAGGTTCACAAAAGCGGGTTGCCATAGGGCAACCCGAAGAAGCAGTATAGCATTGAAGCGAATTTTGTTCAAGATTTTGGACGAAGGGTATACCTGGCGAGAGTAGAGCGCAATGAGAGGGTCGCTGGGGGTTGAAACCACCCCGCTATTTAGCTACGAAGTCCGTTGGACTGCCTTTAGTGACAGAGGGTTATGAGTCCGTAGGACTTCGCAGGGTGGTTTATGGGGGTTAAGAATTAAATACCGTAACCGCTCCCACCCCACCCTAAAGGGACGGGGCTAATAAACATACGACAACTATAGCTTATTAGCCCCGTTGCTTTAGCACGGGGAACGATTCCCGTTACGGCGTTATTTTTTTTAATGTTCATTAACCCCTGCCAAACAGGCGTTTAGCCTATGGTCCTGACTATCATTTCGGCACAAACCGCGCCACTACGACCCCATGAATCGCGCCGACCACCGCCCCGGCGACGATACCCGCCAGCGCAAACGCCACCACCATCCACGAAGGGTCAATTGTGGGAGGCAGAAGTCCCATCACCACAAAAATAGCGGTCATGCCCCCTGCCCACGCCAGCGCATGGGCGGGTATCCATTGCCACGCCTGTTGCACATATGCGCGGAGCACCCACCATTGCACCCCGCCCAGAATCGGTCCTAAGACCGCCCCCATCAGCGCGGCAAGCAGATATTCCACCCCTGGCGGCAGGCTGAACTCCTCTGTACTCCCGCCCATACTTCCCATATCTATCAATGTACCGGGGAGCATTCCCAAAGCCCACGCGATGAATGCCCCCGCCGCCGTTGCCCGTACCCATTGAGTGCGGGGCAAATCGGGCAGACGCTGACGCAACACCGTCCATTGCGCCACGCCGACAATCGCGCCTTCGATCACCCCTGCCATGACGATAATCAGCGCAAAAAGCACGGGGGAGAGCGTACCCAACCACCAGGACAGGAGGGCAACCACCCCCAGCCCGATTGCCGCACTGATGCCCAGCCCCAGCAATTCGCCAACACTGTTGGCAACCACCCATTGCCGCCATATCCACCACGGTTGATGAGCCAACGTGTCGTTGTTTTCGGAATATGGAAGTGCATCATGCCCGAACATCGGAACCTCCTCAACAGTGAGGGGATGAATTGTGCTGGTTTACGTGGGGCAACCCCCTCACTTTGGCAACAATGGGCGCAAACTGACCGTGTTCCCCGCTCTAATGGAAGTAACGTCGTCTGTAGGGGCGGTGCCATGTGCCCGCCCTCATTTCTCTGCCTAACGGCGGGCGACCACAAGGGTACGCCCCTACAGGAAGACATCCCGCAAAACTTTGTTGACACAGTAATTAGTTCCGTGTCCCTGTTTCCTCCCGCCCCATGCCCTTTCTCAATACCCAATCCTCAATACCCCTCTCGTTGCCAATAGCGGGCTACCTCTACTATAGAAGGGGGAGGGAACGGATTCAATCGCCAACAGACGGGATAGCAACCTATGCCGGTGGATAGGAAGGGTGCCCCGTTTCTCGCTCTGTGCGCCCCGATTATCATTAGGGCGGATTCCCTGCAACGCCACAACCGATAGGCGGTGATAGAGATGTTGGACTGGCAAATCACCGAAACCGAAACTCTGCCCGACGACGAGGCAACGCCCCCCGTTGCTCCGTTTATTCTGCGCCGCCCTTTTCTCCTCGCGGCAATCGCAACCGTGGTGGTGGTTTCCGCCCTGATTGGCGGAGCCGTCCGCGCCCGCTATGTGCAAGCCGAAAATGCAATCACCACCGACCTGCTGGCACTTGCCAGAGCCGAAGAGCAAGCCCGCCGCTTCAATCTGACCGAACGGCTACCATTATTGGTGGCGGAAACCGCCCCTGATGCGTGGCGGAGCCGCTATCTTGCGTTCTTGGATGGTTCCACCTCCGGGGTTCCCGCCGAAATCTCGCTGGATGCGGTTCAAATCAATGGAAGTACTGCCCTTGCCGGGGTACGGGTAGGGGTTCAAGTCCAACGCCGCTATTACCAGTTGACCGGGCAAGGGTGGCGGCGTGCCCCGATGCCCCTGACGGCGTGGGGGGATTCCCTTTTTACCTACACGTATCCCGACAATGAGCGGATTCGGGTAGAGTACTATCAGGAAGATGGGGAATTTGCGAAGGCAGTCATGGACGACCTGCCCGCCCTGTTTGCCACGTTAAAGCGGCTCAACGGGGAATCGGTAGAAGCATTTGCGATTGTTGTTACACCGGAAGAGTTGAACGGGATTGTGTTAGCACAGGAACGGGCGCAATTGGTGGTGAATTCGCCCCAACTGGCGGTGCTTCCCTTGCATAATCAATTGACGGGGGAGGAAGCCGTGCGCTACGTCATCGCCCGCACCCTATTGAGCCACGCGATCACCCCCCGCGCCGACCCTCTGCAATTGCCCGCCCATCAACGCTTTGTCAATGCCCTGCGAACCGTGTTGGGGTTGCGCTGGTCATTATCACCGGAACGGTATGCTCTGCTCCGGGACGAGTGGCGCGAGCGGGTCGGCGTGACATGGCAATCGCCTTTCTTTGCCCACCCGCTTCATAACAACGCGATTGACCCCTCTAACCCGACAGCGGTACAAGCCTCAACTTTACTGGTGGTGGATACGCTTTATGAACAGCAGGGTGAAGCGGGGCTGATAGAGGCGTTTGCCCACATCCCGCAGGTGCAGAACTGGGATGACCTATTGACCCCTCTTACCGGACGACCCACACTTCATCTGGAAGAGGCGGCGCAGGGCATCCGGGAACCATATACCGCCATTCCCGAATTGCCGCTTACCGGCGTGCCCGTGCGGAAACAGGAGAACGGGCAAAACCTCTATGCGTTGCAGGTGGCAGACTATCCTCACCCGATTGAACTGACCTTGCCGGAACGTACCACCGTACGTGTGCCGGGGTGGGGACAGTTTCCCGCCGCCTGTATCACCCTTTTCCCCGAAGTAACGATACAGGGGCAGTGGCGCGAGGCGGGTCTGCGCCTGACTGCCATGGATATTCACACCGATGCTGTGAGTGCGTCGGCATATTTCACCGTAACCGCCCAACCCGCTGACCGGGATACCTTGATGGGAATGTGGCGTACCACCACGCCGGGGCGATTTAACACGATTGAAGCCGTATCCTCTACCGCACCATCCAATCAACGCGGTGTTCCGGTTTTAACCCAGATTTACGGCAAACCGTTGGTCGTGGCACAGGGCATACGCGGCTTGGAGCATAGTCAGGGATTGTTGTTGACCACCTTACCCGATAGCGATTGCCCTTTGCGCTGGCTGGTCTATTACCACCCCGACGAGGGAATCGTGCGGCAGTGGCTGGTGGCGGGCGATATGGATGAAAACCCGCCCATTTATTGGGATGACCTGACGCAATCGGGGGTCATGCGGATTAGTGATTCCTATTCGTGGTTTTCGGCGGAGGATGCCTTTATCTCCTATGAACGGGATGGCACATTGCCGGAGGGGACACCACTGGCGCTACGCCCCGGCACGAAGGAGATGCATTTTAGCGTTTCGCCAACCGTGGGGTCACGCACGATGTTGCAACGGGTGAACATCGAAACGGGCGAACTATTGGAAGGGTATGACCTGCCCGAATGGATGGAATATACACGGGGGGCAACCTTTTCCCACGATGGACGGTATCTTTTTGTGACATGGCGCGGACCGAATCGTTACAATGTGAACGGTGAAGTTGCGACGGTTGTGCGCTATGATATGGAAACGGGCGCGGAGACCATCCTATGGCGACCGGGGGATGGCACTATCTCGCTTTATGTTGCCGATTCGCAGGAGCCGATGGTGTATGCCGTGACCACTACGGGACGCGCCGGGACGGTGGTACGCCGCCTGACGGGTGATACTCCGGTGGATTTGTATCGTCCGCCCCTCGGCTATGATGTTTTTTATATGCTCCCTTGCGATAGCGGTGGGGTAATGGTCGTATCGGTGCAACGGATTCTAAATCAAACCGTTGCCGATATGCCCAAAACGATGGTGCGGCTCTCTGCCGATGGGTCGCCCCGCAGTGACCCCATCCTGATTGAGAACGGCTTGCCCTTATTGTGCCGGTAGGATTAAGAGATGCGAGGTTGATGGATTCGTAGGGGCGGGTCAGACATACCTATACCTTCCAAAATGAACCCGTTGACCCGACCGCCGTCGGGCATGGCATTAACCCACATCGGTGTGCGTAACAACGGCGGGCGGGTCACAAGTTCCATGTCATACCCTCTGTAAAGTGTGACCCGCCCCTACTTCCGTTCCGCCGGACGCATTTTTTCAGCCATTCCGTATTGATTAGCCCCGTCCTTATGGAGATTAAGAATTAAAAGCCGCCACGCCCCCCGACCTAAAGGACGGGGCAACAAAATACGGGACTTTGCGAAACAAACGTACTTGACGGGGAACTTCCGTATTCAATAGCCCTGCCCTGGAAGGGCAGGGAACCCGGTGCGTCACGGTATTATTTTCTTAATTCCCATGAGGACGGGGAACCCATTATGCAAAAATCACTCTTTTTACCGCTCATTGCCCTGCTGGTCACGATGGGCGTTGTTTATGGTGCTGTACCCGCTACCCCGTCGGATGTTCATCTGAATACATGGACGATTGTGGCACTCGACCCCGCCACCGGCGATGTCGGGATTGCCGGGGCTTCCTGCGTCCCTGTCAAAATTGATGCGATTGCCGCGCTGGTTCCGGGCAAAGGGGTAGCCACCACGCAAGCCGCCTTTAACAAGCTCAATCGGGACAAGGTGATGCTGGCGTTGAATGCCGGAGTGACGGCACAGGAGGTGATTACCGCCGCCTTCGATTTGGACGATGACCTTGAAGACCGTCAGTACGGGGTGGTGACACTGAACGATGGGGTGGTCCACGTTGCCGCTTATACGGGCGAGGACACACAGGCATGGACGGGGGCAATTACTGATACGGCATGGGCGGTATCGGTACAGGGAAATTTACTGGTCAGTGAGGATGTGGCGCAATCTGCCTATTCCGCCTTCACGGATGAAACGATTGGCGATGTCCATATGGCAGACCGCTTGATGCGGGCGTTGGAGGCGGGGTCGGCGGCGGGGGGCGATAGTCGTTGTAATCAGCAGGGGGTGGAGCAAACCGCCGCCGCTACCTTTATCATGGTGGCGCGGAACGGGGAGGAGGCGTACAGCGTGCCGAGTTTTGGCTTAACCGCCATCAGCGACCCGGATAAACCCTGGTTGGCATTGTCGGTGAATGAGCCGATTCTGGGCAGAAACCCGATTCCTGAATTGCGTACCCAATACGATACATGGCGCAGTGAAAATTTACCCCCCTGTGAGGAATGTACGCTTGCCCCCTTTGCCGAATTGCCCGTCGGCGCAGAAGCCGATAGAGGACGGAGTGCCACAGGCATTTTCAGTACCCTGTTTGACCCGGTAGCAGTGCGCTTTTACGGGTTGGTGGGGGTTGCCCTGTTCGCCATTGTGCTGATTCTGATATTCCGCTGGCGCGGGAAATTGTAACGCGCTTTCTCGTTGCTCATTTCTCCCGTCTCTACGGACATTCAATTCTGTAGGGGCGTACCCTTGTGGTCGCCCGCCTTTGAGCATGGAGGAAGATCCCCACACCCACCCGTTCATCAAAACTTCCCCTTCCAAAGGCATGGTATCGAATCGGGCGGATGCTGTCGCCCCTACCACCCTTCCTAATCATTTCTTTAAGTGTCAGTCGGGTGCAGGGGGGTTAAGCCGTTCATCACTTCATACCCCAATGTTTCAATAACATGGCGCAGGCGTTCAGGTGTGGCGGGTTCCTGATAGGTGATGATTAAACGGCGGTTGGGGACATCGGCGCGGATGTGCAGGATCCCGTTCAGGGTGGCAAGGGTGGAAGTGATGCGGTGAACCGTAGCGGCATCCCGCATGGCAGGGACAAAACAGGTTTCAGTGAACATGAACATAGGCAATTACCCGACGACGTGCATGGACGGGCAAACGTTAAGGAGGATAAGGTATGTCCCCCGCCAGCCGTAACGCCTTCTGCGCGAGGCGGCGGAGTAGTTCCTGCAATTCAACGGGTTGCAGGACGACAAATTCAATCTCTAACTCTAGCAGAAAATGGGCAAACCACTCTATTTCGGAGGCGCGGCGGCGCAACATGGTT
>CBKYSX010000237.1:0-6430 GCA_966690745.1 uncultured Ardenticatenales bacterium | reverse complement strand
CGGTCAGTCGAACTAATTGAGAAAATTATAAACAGCTAATGGAGCAAAGGTCGTTCTCCCCCTCTTGGGAGGGGGTAGGGGAGTGGGTTTCCGTTACATACGCTCCACGTCAACCCTATGTTGAATGGGGAAGCCGGAAGAAATCTACAGAATCTACACAATCTACCCGGAAAGTGACCCTCGCAGAAGTAGATTTTGACGATTACTATCCCATCCGGGGGTATCCGTAACAATGGCAACCGTGGCAATCGTGGCAACCGTCAACTTGACGAAAGCGAAGTGGGAAAGGGGATGTCTGTTTGACTAGCCATCGTCGCTTTCGTCAATACTCAGATGGAATAGGGGAATAAAGTATCCACTGCCAAGGACCATCCCGGCACCGCAGGCTCTGCGTGGGCAGTTTCACCATGACCAAATAACAGGGGTTCATCGGGAGCATCGGCACGGTAAGCACGTACCACATCCCCACTCAACAAATCAACATCCCACACCACCAACGTCCCCGCCGCAAAATCATCTGCCCGTTTCGTTGCCATTGCATTTTCCGCCGCCTGTCCGTAATCGTTTTCGCTTCGCACTTCCACCGCAAAGACAGGCGCACCCTCTAAAAAACGCATTCCGGTGGGTCTACCCGTATAATAAGCGGCATCGGGGCTGAAGGATTGACGGTTCGGTAATTCCACTAAAAATCCGGTATTGTCGGGAATGGCATACCCCGAACGGGTTTCCTGGGCATACTTCAACAAAGAGGCGTAAATGATTCCGGCGGCATGGCTTGGCAAAAAGCCGGTGGGGGACGTTGTGACCAATTCTCCATTCACAAGTTCAGCCTTGCCCGATTCGGCAGTAAGCAATTGGCTTAATAAGGTTTGATCTACAGTCAACATACAGACTCCCTCATGGTGGGGTATCGGGTCAAAAAAGTATAGCCTCTCCCACAATTATTGAAAGTTCCCGGAATCGAGTATAGTGTTTCCCGTTGTCAAGATTGACCATAGACTTCTTTAATTACGTACCCCCGGAGTACCCGTATGTCTACCCATTTCACCGGCGAAGAAATCCGATCCCATCTGGCGGCGGTGGGCGAATCCCCTAAAAATCATGGCACTGTAGAAATGCTGGTTTCCCGTCCCCTTGTGGATGAACGCACCGTTGTCGAATCTGCCCACTTTGACCCCGACATGGGGATGTACGGCGACAACTGGCAAGCACGGGGTAGCCGCCATACGGAGGATGGTTCTGCCATTCCCGATGCCCAGATTGCCATTATGAACAGCCGCATCATTGAGGCATTGACGCAAGACCGTTCGCGCTGGCAATGGGCGGGCGACCAACTCTTTTTAGACCTGGACCTGAGTGCGGAAAACCTGCCCGCCGGAACCCGCCTTGCTATCGGGACAGCCATTTTAGAAATTACCCCGATGCCCCACAATGGCTGTGACAAATTCACGGCGCGATTCGGGCATGACGCGATTCGCTTTGTCAATACCAAAGAAGGGCGTGAGGCACGGCGGCGGGGTATCTATGCTAAAGTCATTCAGGCAGGGACGATTCGCACAGGGGATACCGTGTCAAAAGTGGAAGAACACAGCATGGCGTAGCTTTTGGCTGTCGAAAAATACCAGAAAAGGCGCACCCTGCGTATCATAGCGAAGGGTGCGCTTTTCTAATTTCGCCCAAGCCTTGTCTTAAATCCTAGTTGCTGTCGAAGTACATCCACCGAAAATTCCATCTGCCACTTATAAATAGATAGGGAACCTGCCCTGTGGGTTAGATCGCACGCATAGGTTCCTACATGATCATCCCACCAAAAGGCATAGACAATATAGGTTTCTCCCACGTCTAACCCTGCGCCGCAACTTACAGTATCGCGTATAGTCCGTACCTTATGGATTGTGACATCCGTACCTTTGAAAACCTCATGCACACGAAATGTATAGGTAATTGGGTCGTCCGAGGAAACAATATTGGATGGGGGCGGGTCTTGAACGCTCGTAACAGTGCCCAAAAAGACTGCATGAGCCTTCTGAAATTCTTCGGTGAAACGCGAGTAAATGCAGGAACATGCCCCGGCACGATGGGGCATGAGCAATGTTGTCGCTAATAGGGTGAAAATAAGACCAACCCTAACCATTCGCTTGAACATAAGAACTCGTTTTCGCATTTTCTAATAATCCAACTCCCATTGTTCACGCGCCTCGAATCCTAAAGCCACCCGTATTTCCTGCCTGACTTTAGATACAATTCTGCGATGGACAGAGGTGCTGGATGCAGAATGGTTCAGCGTACAACGGGTTGTTACCAATTCCGCATCCCCTTCGTAGGCATATACAACATACATGTCAGATAAATTGAAATAGGTACCACAAGAGGTCCCTGAACTACTGCTCTGAACTTGAACATACTCCTCTCCGGTGCCTTTCCAATCGTGATGTACGCGGAAGGTGAAATGCGTTAAAGTACCACTCTCCCGTACTCTAACGACCGTCCCCAAAAATATCACCTCCGTAGATTCACGAACGCCTGCATACGAACCTATTGCACAAGAACAGGCATGGGTGCGATGGGGCGTAAGTAAAGTTGTTATAAGCAGAAGGGCAATCACTAAAACCCGAACTATTTTTAGGAACATAGAACTCCTTTTTGGGGTAAGGTTTAATATGCCCAATGAATGGTGTCCATAGAGCGTAGTTTCAACCCTAATTGACCACGTAACCTCTGAGTGACCATCAGAATATCATAACGATACCAACTTAAGGTGTCGGCGGGATGTGTATGGGTACAGGAATTCGTCCATAAGGATTCCTGCTCCTGATAGCGATAGGCATAGACGATATAGGTTTCTCCGATTTCCAGCCCTGCCCCGCAACTATCGGTTTCCCGCGCACTTTGGACGTTGACGGGCGACAACTCACCCAGTTTATAGACAGAATGCACATCAAAAGTATACGTAATCGGTTCACCGGAGGACATAACCGGAGCGGGGGGCAGATATTGAATATCCATGACCGTTCCCAGAAAAACAGCTTCCGATTCTTCCCACTCCCTCCACACATAGGGCAAAATACAAGAACAAGCCTGTGCTTGTCGGGGAAAAAATATGGGTATCCCTACCAAAACGATCATCAGCAAAACATTCACTAATTTTTTGTACATCATATCTCTACATTTACTCCCACAGCGTCCGACTAAAGCCAAATCCCTGCCTGATTCGCCAATTGGTATTGGCAAATATCCATTTGTAGATAGACATACTTTCAGCAGGATGAGTAAGTGTACATTGATGCGTTTCTAACCCTATGTCGGTTTCATATGCAAAAACGATATAGGCACGGTCTCGAGAAAAGAATGAACCGCAATATGCACTCGAAAGTCTACTTTGGACTTGAATTTGCGAAACATATTCTCCTTTCCAGACCCTATATATCTGAAATTTATAGGAAACATATTCAACATTTTCATTAGTCAACCGTGCTTGAGAATCAATAAGCAAACCAAGAAAAATCGCGTCCGCTACTTCCCACTCGCGCATATACCGGGGAATTGTGCATTCGCATGCTTGTGCTTTGTTAGGCAAAAGCATGCTGATAATCAGCAACGCGGATACGATGTGAAATTGCATTTTCCTCCGCATAAGAAACCTCCAAGCCTTGTGAATCCTTTTATCGTTGAATCAAATCCTTTTTCGGATCGAACGTGCGGCGGTCTTTGTCAATTTTACAGGTTCCGTTCACAATCCCCTACTATGTCCAATCTCCCTGCTATTAATACCACAATTCTCCCCAACGGGTTGACGATTCTTACCCGCGAATTACACCATGCGCCCGTCATTTCTTTCTGGGTCTGGTATCGTGTGGGCAGTCGCAATGAACTGCCGGGGCGCACCGGCGTTTCCCATTGGGTGGAACATATGCTTTTTAAGGGAACCGAACGCTATCCCAAAGGAACCGTAGATCGCGCCATCGCCCGCGTGGGCGGTACGTTCAACGCGATGACGTGGCTGGATTTCACCGCCTATTACAGCACCCTGCCCGCCGACCAGATTCAGATAGGTTTGGAAATCGAAGCCGACCGCATGGTGAATGCCGCCTTTGACCCCGCCGAAACCGAAGCCGAACGCACCGTCATTATTGAAGAGCGGCGGATGTATGAGAATCAACCCTCCTTCCGCCTCTCGCAAGAATTGCAAGCCACGGCTTTTCAACTGCACCCCTACCGCCACGAAACCATTGGCTGGGAACATGACCTGCGCCACATGACGCGGGAAGATTTGTACGGACATTATCGCGGCTATTACACCCCTCGCAATGCAATAGTGGTGGCGGTGGGCGATTTTGACACCGGGCGCATGGTAGAGCAGATTGAATCCTATTTTGGAGGCATTGAAGGAGGATTCCCACCCCAGTCTACCATTCCCGCCGAGCCGACCCAATGGGGGGAACGGCGCGTCACCGTACATGGCAAAGAGCCAACCCCCCGCCTGACCTTTGCCTACCGCGCCCCTGCCGTCAGCCACCCCGACTATTGGGCGATGATGATGATGGATGCAGTATTGACAGGCGCGAAAGTAGGGATGTTTGGCGGCGGAACCCAACGCACCAGCCGCCTCTACCGCCGTTTGGTGGATGGCGAACTGGCAATCTCAGTGGGGTCGGGCTTGCTGGCAACGATTGACCCGTTCCTCTATACCATTAGTGTTGCCCTCCTCCCTACCAGTGACCCGCTAAAAGTGGAAACCATTCTGGAAGAGGAAATCGCGCGTCTGCAAACGGAAATGGTGGAAGAAGAAATCCTGCAACGGCTGAAAAAGCAGATGCGGGCAAAATGGGCGATGGGGATGGAAAGCATGTCGGCGCAGGGGCGATGGTTGGGCTTATCCGCGACAATTGCCTCGATTGAATGGTTTACGGAGTATCTGACAACGATTGAAACCGTAACACCCGACCACATCCGCACCGCCGCCCAAACCTACCTCCTGCCGCAAAAACGCACCGTAGGATGGTATAAGCCGGAGTAATATTAGTATAAGTGATTAGACACTATCTGATATTGCATAGTGCATAGTGCATAAACGACACAGGCTAATACTCTGCCTATTCTCGCCGTTTATGCACTATGCAACATGCAATATGCAATTGAATGAATATCCCAACCCTCCTCACCCTCCCCAACGGCTTAACGCTTGCCGCCTATGAAAACCCCGCCAGCCCGACCGAAATACTGTCGGGTCTGATTCCTGTTGGTGCCATGGATGAAGCCGAACCACAACGTGGGCTGGCGGGCTTGACCGCTTCGCTGTTGGCGCGGGGAACCGCTACCCATGATTATGATGCGTTAAATGAGGCGATTGAAGGGGTCGGGGCAGGGGTGGGGTTCTGGAGCGGGATTCACAACACAGGTTTTTCTACCAAAGCCCTGCGCGAAGATTTCCCCGATATGGTGCGTTTGTTGGGAACGATGTTACGCGAACCCACCTTCCCCGCCGACCATTTGGAGCGGATTCGCGCCCAACGATTAACCGGATTACGCGAACGGGAACAAAACCCCCGTGCCATTGCCGATTTACTCTTTACCCGCAACCTCTACCCCGCCGACCATCCTTATCATCACGACCCTGCCGGAACGATAGAAACGATTGGCACGATTCAACGGGACGCTATCGCTGACTTCCATGCCGCCCACTATGCCCCGACGGGTGGGTACATCATGATGGTGGGTGCGATGCCCGCCGCCGAAGCACTTGCGCTGGGGGCGGAGGTCTTTGGGGATTGGGAGGGTCACGACCCTAAGGTTCGCACCATTCCCCCCGTTGTATCGCAAGGGGTCCGTGTAGAGCAACAAATTCCGGGCAAACAACAGAGCAATCTGGTCTATGGGGTGGCAACCATTCCACGCACCCACCCTGATTTCATGGCTCTGCAACTAGCCAATATGGTGCTGGGAGTCTTTGGCATGATGGGGCGCATTGGCAAAGTCGTGCGGGATGAAATGGGGCTGGCATACACTGCCCGAAGCAGTTTAGAAGGGACAAAAGGGCAAGGGGCGTGGAGTGCCACCGCCGGGGTTGCCCCCGATAAAGTGGCGCAGGCGGTGGAAGCAATTCAAGCGCAATGGCTACGTCTGGGGCAAGAACTCGTCCCGCCCGACGAACTCAACGATTGCAAAACCTTGCTCAAAGGGTCACTGCCCCTGCGCCTTGAAACCAACGAAGGGCTGGCGCGAACATGGCTGGACATCATCTATTACAACCTCGGGTTGGATTATCTGGAAAGCTACCCCCATCGTATTGATGCCATCACCGCCGCCGACCTCCTGCGCGTGACGAACACCTACTTTACCATTGAAAAAGCCGTCCTTGCGGTTGCAGGACCCTAACGACCAGAGAAGAGAGCGGAGAGTAGAGAGAACATCTGGGGGTTACTCTTCAATC
>CBKYSX010000236.1:0-6451 GCA_966690745.1 uncultured Ardenticatenales bacterium | reverse complement strand
GCTTTCGACCGATTTTGACCGTAAAATCAATTTACGGATAGGTTCTTATATAAAAGTACGACAGGTGGTATTGTGGTATTTATGTAAGCCCCCCTTACATGACCACCTCGCTCCTTCTAGGGTGGCACACTTTGCTCAAATAGGTTACGTTTATAGTCGCAATTTATAATTGAATATCGAATTCCCACGGACCCGCTTGAAAAAAGATTTCAGCAGTTTCAGAGTTATGTTTTGTTGTAATCCATTCAATTCCGGAAACAACGATCTGCAGTTCCCTCACTTCCTCTGGCAAGTTCGGAGCTACCCTCGTTATGCTACGCCATTCAGATAAACTGAGTTCAAGGTTCACGGGGCGACTAGCATACGTATTTGCTTTATCATCTTTTATATAACAATGCAAAATCGGAAATAACTGACGAAACTGATGAACCCATTCTCCTAGATTCTGACGAGTGATATAATTAATGACGTATCCATTTGGATACAATTCGATGCTGGTAAGTGTGATTTCAATCCCTTGTTTTTGCCGGGCAAGACTGACGGCAACAACACGTTGCAGAGATTCATTTTGAGTTGGATAAATAATGGGAATGGGTTTTACATTTGGTGGGTGGTTTAAGGCATTCATTTTTCCACGATTTGTAGTTTAAGTACCGACCAGTCTGTCAGGTTTATTTTAGGTAAGGGGATGGAGTGAAACTGCGCTCCATCTACACCCCTTATTGATTCAAAATCCGCGTTATTTGCTCCATGTGGTTTACATCATGCCAGCCCACTTGCAGGGCAACATCGGTCATGGTGTAGTCGCCATATTCGGGATGGATGCCGCGCCGTTCCCACGCATCGGCGGGGAGTAGGGTAAAGGTTTCCTGCAATGCTTTGCGGCTTTTTACTAAGGTCCGTAGCACCTCAGTCAAGTTTTGTTGATTATAAGCTTTTTCCGTTACCAGCGCATCGTGATCCCACATCGGAAAGCGGGGATTGTCTTCCTCGCGGAGCATTTGGATTCGCAACCGCACGACCTCTTCAAAATCTCGAAGATGACATAATACTTCTAAAACGGTCCACCCTTTATCTCCATCGTTGGGGTCGCGTAGGGTGGTTGCATCGTCGTCGGAGACGTTGACGAGAAGATTTTGAAGCAACTTGACGCTTTTGCTCATCAAATTGATGGAGCGGAGTTGAACTTTGTTGAGCATTGGAGAATGACCTATTTTCCTTTCCCTACGTTTGGGGAATCCTTTGGGTCGGCTTTTAATCGCTTATGAATATATAGTATCCACCATAGTGGCAAAGCGACATGAACAATCGTGGGGATAAAGTATTGAATCTGCAAACGTGGTCTATCTACACACCAGGTGGTATGAGAAGATGATGGTTCGTTGAACCATGTTATTGCGGCAATGAAGGAAAACGCAATAACGCTAATCACAATGAGGGCGAAAATAGGAGTTGGCATTCGGTAGCGTTCAAGGTAAAGCAATAAGGGTCCAATGATTACATAGCCGCTTATGAAGCGGGCGGCATACACCCATCCATAAAATAGCCATTTCTGCGGTTCATTACTCCAAACGATTTCATTAAAGCGACACACCCCGATAGAGCTAATGTCAGTGCTCTGATTCCATATCCCGAAAAAAGTCTGACGATAAGAAAGCCCGCTAGGGTCACTTAACACTTCGACCCGGACAAAGGTTGCCGGAATCCAAAAGAGAAAATACAAGAGAATTACGGCTAAAAGTGTAACCCCATGACGTTGCAGAAATTCCCATATCCGCCACACACGAGCCTCTTTTATAACCATTTTATTATCCTTATAGAAGCAATGTTTTTACCATAGTTAAGAAAACGACGTGCATATTACCTACCGAAACAATACACCTATCTCTATTATAACTTTCGTAACCGTACTTGTTGCACCGAATGGTTTTCGCCCTTTTCCAGAATCAATTTTGCCCGCTCCCGCGTGGGCAAAATGTTCTCCCGTAGGTTCTTCCCGTTAATGTCTTCCCAGATAGATTGGGCGGTGGCAATCGCTTCCTCATAGGTCAATTGGGAGTAGCGATGGAAATAGGAATCGGGGCGGCGGAAGACGGTTTCACGCAGACGCAGGAAGCGATCCACATACCACCGTATCAGTTCCTGTTCGGTGGCATCCACATAAATCGAAAAATCGAAATAATCCGATACCACCGGGTTAAATTTATGGGTCGTACTGCCCTGTAAAACGTTCAGCCCTTCAATAATCACAATGTCGGGGGTTGTCACCGCTTGCAATTCCCCCGGTACGATATTGTAGGTGATGTGTGAATAGACCGGGGCAACAATGGGCGATACCCCCGATTTAATATCGGCTACGAACCGCAACAGGCGGCGGCGGTCATAGCTTTCGGGGAAACCCTTACGCTTCATCAACCCCCGCGCCTCTAAAACTTCGTTGGGATAGAGAAAGCCATCAGTGGTAATCAGGTCTACTTTAGGATGGTTCGCCCAGCGTGAAAGCAATGCCTGTAAAATCCGCGCCGTGGTGCTTTTGCCTACCGCCACGCTCCCCGCAATCCCGATGACATAGGGCACTTTCATATCGGGGTTGCCAAGAAAGGTTTGGGTGGCTTCGTTCAGATGTTGCGCGGCGGAAACATAAAGATTCAGCAAGCGGGAGAGCGGAAGGTAAATCTCCACAACTTCTTGCAGAGAAATTTGTTCGTTAATCCCCCTTAGCGTTTCCAAATCATTTTCCGTTAAAGTCAGAGGGGTTGAATCCCGCAAATGTGCCCATTCCAACCGTGAAAAGGTGGCGTAGGGGCTAAGTCCGTTCCCGTTTCGTTTGTGTCGCTCTATCGTTCGCACTTTGAATACTTTCCGGTCCCGTCGTTGGGATGATATGAATGGGGGGATTATACATCAGGTTGAACCCAATGCCCGATGTGGGAACGCTACGGTTACGAAGTTTCCTCCTTAAAAAAGCGAATCAGATGCTGATTGACCTCATCGGGAATATCGTGTTGAATCCAATGGCTGGCGTGGGGAAACAGTACCAGTTGCCCCCGGTCACAAAATTCAATGCTGGCGTGTGCCATTTCGTGGCGCAAGGCTCCGTCTTGCATTCCCCACAACAACAGGGTGGGCATGGAAATGCGGGGGGAGGGCAGATGGGGCGGGGCAACGGTCAGAATCGCACGATACCAGTTGATCATGCTACGAAACGCGTGGGGCTGATTCCACGCCGCCCGATATGGTTCCCACTTTTCCCCTGCGAACGAAGTCGGCAAACCAATAGATTTCATGCCGCGAATCGTGGCATTCCAATTTCCCAAACGACTGAACGTTTCAGGGAGATAGGGGAGGAGGAAGAAAAAGAAATACCAGCTTCGGAGCCGTTGCCGCCAATCATTCAGCAAAAAGCGGCGCATCACGCGATTGTGCGGTACATTCAGAATCGCGAGTTTCCGTACCACTTGCGGAGCCTGCCCCGCCAACCGCCACGCCACCGCCGCGCCCCAATCATGCCCCACGATATAGGCGTGTTCAACCCCCGCCGCCCCGATCAATCCCACAATATCATCCGCCAGTTTGTCCAGCCGGTAATCGGCAATGGCGGGCGGTTTATCGCTCAGGTTGTAGCCCCGTTGGTCGGGAACCCAGACGCGATAGCCCGACTCCAGCAACGGCGCAATCTGATGCCGCCACCCCCACCAAAATTCGGGGAAGCCATGTAATAAAATCACCAGGGGGTCCCGGGGGTTGCCCGCCTGAACGACATGAAGCGTGATACCATTCGTGGGAATTCTGGCATGGGTTACGGGTGGATACAGGGAGGTGGAAGCAACCAAAATGGATACCTATTCACGGGGAATTCTTTGGATGTGGGGGCAGAACTATGTATAATTCAGCCGTTCCGGGGATTATAGCCGAAGTCGGGTGAAGGCAGGATTGCCTATAGTTTTCGGACACGGTTACGCCCGCGTAGCTCAGGGGAAGAGCGACCGCCTCCTAAGCGGTAGGTCCTGGGTTCGACTCCCAGCGTGGGTACTCTCATATTCGATTGTTATGCAACCTACAATAGAATGGACGAAACTCAAAAAGAGCGTGGCATTTTGCCACGCTCTTTGTTTACAAGAGCAATTATATGTATAAACTTCCAGATTAAGGATTTCTCTAACTCTATACGCTCTAAGGAGTACATATGTACTTGTCACAAAATGTTCAAGAAATCACTATTGCACACATTGAAACCCTAATTACAAATCGGGTTAGTGAGGGAAGATTAATTGACTTTAAAGGAGAATGGTCTGTTAAGGATAATGAAGAAAAAAAAGAATTTCTCCACGATTTAACCTCCTTCGCTAATACAATGGGTGGTCATATAATTTTTGGCATACGTGAGGAGCAAAAAATAGCTAAGGAAATCGTAGGAATTGGAAGTAGCGTTGATGCGGAAAAAGCAATCGGTGTTATGGAGGATTTAGCACTAAACTCCGTTTCTCCTCGGCATGCATCAATCAAATATAAGCATATTGCAGGTCCCAATGGGGGAGTGATTGTTGGCTATATACCTTCTAGTTGGGGAAAACCACATTTAGTAACATTCGGAGGCTACTGGCGTGCTTTTGCACGTAGGGAGACGGGAAAATATCCGTTGTCGGTTGAGCAATTTAAAGGGATGGTTCAAGATTCTGGGGAAGTTTCGGAAAGGATTAAACGTTTTCGACTAGAACGTGTTAGCAAAATATTAAGCGGCGAGGCACCTCGTGAATTACAACTAGTTAATGGTCAACGTTCTGCTTTACTTATTCATATAATACCGATTGATTCATTTGGTTTTGACTCAATAATATTTTCTCCCAAGGATTTATCAGAGGGTACCGTCATATATCAGTATCTCACTACTATAGCCAAGGGCACTGACATCGGGTTTAACTTTGATGGTTTAATAATTTCAGGTCCTGGGACTAATGGATACATTGGGTACAATCAAGTTTTCCGTAATGGAGTTATTGAAGTCGCCGATACAAAATTGATGGGGTTTAAGGTTAAGGATATGCAAGCAATCATGTGCCCTCACTTTGAAGTAACTACAACGAACAAGATCAAAACCCTTTTAGAATTTTACCGGACTAAGGGTATTTCCCTGCCTTTCGCAGTTATATTTAGCTTGGTTGGGGTAAAAGATTACAAATGTATAAACGAACAAGGATGGGGACGGTTCCATGACTTTCGTAATGCCACTTCTTTGTTTGGTCAAGACTTATTGCTATTCCGCGAAGTAGTAATTGAAGATTCGGATTACTCCGAAAGCAAATTGTACATGGCTCTAAAACCAGTTTTTGATGCTTTGTGGAATGCAAGCGGTGTGGCAAGCTGTCCATTTTACAGTCAAACTGAGAATGATTGGGAATTCAAGGGCAAAGTAAATTAAACGGATTTAATCTAAGAGCCTATCCGTAAATAGGGAGGAGTAGGGAAAAAAGAACGTATCGCCCAAACTTGGAGATGGAAAAGAACCAAGCAAGGGAGATACGTTGAATGAAGAATAAGCGGAAAATAGCATATTGGGAAGTGCCACGGGGGTTATGGCGGTTAGTGAAGAAGTGGTTGCCGAGTAGTAAACGGACAGGCAAAGCGGGTCGTCCGCGAGCGGAAAATCGACGGGTGTTGAATGGGATTTGGTACGTGTTGTGGAGTGGATGTCAATGGAAAGCCATCCATAAAAACTGGTTTGGGGTGTGTAGCACGACGATCCATGCGCGCTTTCAGGAATGGCAACGTGCGGGCATCTTTGCGAAAGTGATGCGCGCCTTGGTGCGCTACTATCATCGTCACCAACGGATTGGGTGGCAGTGGCAGTCGCTTGATAGCAAAAGTGTACCTGCCCCGCTTGCCTTGGAAGCCGTTGGCAAAAGTCCGGTAGATCGCGGCAAACATGGGAGCAAAATTCATCTGTTGGTGGATCAACGCGGTGCTCCTTTAGCCGTCTATGTAACGGGTGCCAATCGCCATGACAACCAAGTTGCCTCTCACCTCATCATTGCCGTTGTTGTCCCACGTCCCACCTGCCGCCAACATCTGTGTGCGGATGCCGCTTATGATGCCAGCGACCTCCGTCTTTTTCTCGAACAGCAACGCTATCAAGTTCACATTCCACATAACCCGCGCCGCGCCCGCCCTATCGTCACTGACTCCTCCTACACCCCTTCACCACGCCGTTGGGTCGTCGAACGCACCTTGGCTTGGCTCGTCAAACGCCGCTCCCTTCGCACCCGTTGGGCTAAATCCGCTCCCAACTGGCTCGCTCTCATTCACTTTGCCTGCGCTCACATCCTTTTCGACTTCGCTATTTACGGATAGGCTCTAAAATAGAATAAAGAAGGTCACTGGGAACTACCTAGTGACCTTCTTTATTGAGCAAAAAACTAGGGGGCTTGGTAACGATGTGCTTAGGCAATTTGTC
>CBKYSX010000235.1:0-6502 GCA_966690745.1 uncultured Ardenticatenales bacterium | reverse complement strand
ACCCCATGCACTCCATCCGTTGCGCTATTCTAACCGTGAGCGACCGTTGCGCCGCCGGGCTTGCCGAAGACCGCAGTGGTCCGCGTTTGCAAGCGGAACTCACCGCAGGGTTGGCAGGCGCGATGGTTGTGGCAACCGCGATTGTACCGGATGAGCCATCAGAGATTCAAGCAGTTCTGACGGAGTGGGTAGATAGACAAGCGATTGACCTGATTTTAACCACAGGTGGCACAGGCTTTGCCCCCCGCGATCAAACCCCGGAAGCGGTTCGTCCCCTTTTGCACCGTGAAGCCCCCGGATTGGTCGTCGCCATGCTAACGGCAAGCTTAGCCGTGACACCCCACGCCATGTTGAGCCGCCCGGTCGCAGGGATACGGCGGCACTCCTTACTCATTACGTTGCCGGGCAGTCCCAAAGGGGCAAGTGAAAATCTCCAAACCTTGCTCCCTGCGCTTCCGCACGCGCTCGACCTTCTGCGCGACGCGCCCGATGCCAACGAACGACATTAAGCTTATGACCAACGGCTCCGCAACCATTCTCATTGTGGACGACAACAAACGTAACGCCGTCAATATGCAGAGATTGCTGATGACGGAAGGGTATAACGTTTTTGTCTGCAACGACGGTCCTTCGGCATTAACGTTTATCGAAGAACAGCCTGTAGACCTCGTATTGCTGGACGTAGTAATGCCCGAAATGGACGGGTATGAAGTGTTACGCCGCATCCGCCAACAATTTGGCGACCAAATTGCCGTATTGTTGGCTTCGGGGGAACATACCGCCGGGTGGGATGCCGCACACGGCTTAAGTATCGGGGCGGATGATTACATGATTCGCCCTATCGAAACCACCGAGCTGAACGCCCGCATTGTCGCCAAATTGCGCCAGCGCAATCTGGAACGGCAATTGCGGGGACAACAAAAAGAGGCAGAGGCACAAAGTAGCCTGCTTCATCGCGTAGTGAGGACGTTACAACATGTGGCGGGGCGGCACGTCACCGAAAATTTCGGGGAGATGGTGGTAGAGGCTTTCCATAATGAATTAAAAGATGCCTCCGCCCGTTACTGGCAACCGTATAATGACAGCCTGCGCCCGGTACCCTTTTTTGAATTTGAACCCCCTACCCAGGTGCTGGAAGGGCTGGCATTGGGGGATAACTTCATCCGCCTCGAAAACCGTGTTTATCTGCCACTACGCTTGCAAAACAAAGTCGTGGGTGTGATTGAATTGGCGTGGCAGAGAGATTGGCCCCAGGGAGTACGGACCATTCTGGCAACCTTGTCCGATTCATTGGTAATTTTATATCAGGCGCATGTCTATTTCCAACTGATTGAACGGGAAAGTACCTTCAATGCCCTGCTCAACCGGCTGGCGGCGCAGGAAACCGGGTTGGATGAGGTCTTTGCCGAGCTACGCCAACACCTTAACGCCAAATTGTTGTTGTTCAATCGCTACTTCAATCGCCTCGCGGGGGAAGCCCTGCCCGAATATACCGAACCCACGGGCGAAATGGCTTCGCCGCTCACCTCCCACTATCAGAAACATAAAGTTATCGAAGAGCTGGTGCAGAAACGGCAACCCATTACGATTCCCGCCGCGGGAGCTGTGCCTGCCCATCAGGTTTTTCCCGTATTTGCGGCGGGGGAACTGATTGCGGTGTTATTGGTGGTACCGCCGGACGACAATTTGGAAGGGTTACAACAACACCATACCGATTTTGAGCGTACCGCCCGTTTCCTTGCTTCCATTTTGCAACGGCAACGGGAACAGGACATTCGGGAGCAGAACCGCCGCGAATCCTTCGTGCGGGATTTTCTCTATGGCACATTGGCGAACGACCTCTCCCGCCCAACGCTCTTTTTGCGGGCAACCGCACTGGGCTTGAACCTCGCTCATACCGGTGTGGTGGCGCGATTGGTGATTCCCGATTTTGATACCATCATAGACTGGAATGACCCTGCCTTTGAAGGACGCACCGAAGAATTACTGCTTCCGATTTTGCGGTTGGCGCGGCGTACCCGTGAATCCTTACAATTGGATGGGGTGGAGGTGATTCTGGGGGATGGGGTGGTGACGGTGGTTTCTCTGTCGAATACGACAGGGGAAGATCAGGCAAAACGGAAGCTCCTGCAATGGGCAGAACGGGTCCACGATTCAGCCCAACAATCTATCCCCGCCCAAAATCGCCCGGTCATTGGCATCGGACGCTTCGCGCGTGAATGGCACGAACTGCCCCGTTCCGCCAATGAAGCCGACCGCGCCGTCCAACTTGCGACCAGTAACCGCAGTACCCCCTTCACCTACTATGGTGATTTGGGGAGTGAGCGTCTGCTTGCCGCGATAGGCGACCGACAGGAATTACAACGGTTTCATCAAGAGCAATTAGGAGCGTTGATTGAATATGATACGGAACGGACCGGGGATTTGGTTCATACGTTAGAGGTTTTTTTTACCAATGGCGCACACCTGAAACACACGGCGGAAAATCTAAGCATTCATGCCAATACCCTCAAATACCGGCTTGACCAAATTGCCCAGCGCACCGGGCGCGACCCCCGCGACCCTGTAACCGGGTTGGACTATCAATTGGCTTTGAAAATTCATCGGATGTTGTAATTCTGTATACCCGGTGGTCACGTTGGACGTGACCACCGGGTATGTTTTTCTATTGCTGGCTGTTGCCCCCTGCCCCGAAGGTGAAATAAACCGCCCCCACAATAAACAACATGGCGACGATGGTATTCCATCGAATCGGCTCCCGGAATTGCACGAATGCATAAACGATAAAAACGGTCAGCGTAATTACCTCTTGTAAGACTTTGAGTTGGGTAAGGGTCATCCGCGACGCGCCGATGCGATTGGCGGGGACCTGAAAGATATACTCAAAAAAGGCAATTCCCCAGCTAATCAAAATAGCGATGAGCAGAGGTTGGCTTTTTTCTTTGAGATGACCGTACCACGCAATGGTCATAAAGGTATTGGAAATGGCTAGCAAAACAATGGTTTGAAGTAGGGTGGACATAGAGGGGTGATTTCCGGGAAATCATAGACGAGGATAAGAAGGCTGAATTATATGGAACTCCCGTTAAGAGTGAATAGATGAATAATTGCCCCATAAAAGGGTGTGATGACCCCTTTCCTTAATCTCCGCTATTCTTCTGCTAAACAGTTTCTATAAAGTTACGGGTATCACTTTACACTTTTATCAGCCAATGGTAATATAGGGCTACAAGTGATAGGGTCTGGCAATCCGAGCCGAATAAAAGAACGTCAGTATTATCACAACGGGTTGTACAAGATTGGTAACGGTTGATATATCACAAAGATGGGTTGCAAAACCCAACTGTTTTGTGTATACTCCGCTTGTTGCCACTACCGCTTTCTCATTCACCCTGCCGTTGAACACCCTTCAGGAGGACTTTCATGTTGGAACGCAATGATGCCAAGTACGAGGCTCCCCGCCTCCAAACCTATGGTAAGCTGGAAGAGCTCACCAAAGGGACACTGGCTGGTTCGGGCGATACCACGGCGAACTTCAAGCCGGGCTGATCGCCGTTTACGTTAGATTTTGTGCGAAGAGCCGCAGGAACCCTCCTGCGGCTTCTTCGTGTGTAAAGACGGTGAACAGTGGAGAGTGAAAAGAAAAAACCACATGACTATTGCCGTTACTGCCTTTCACTGAACACTTATCACTGTCCACTGTTCCCTATCCACTAACCACTTATCACTCCTAATGGCTCTCTATTCTCTATACGGAATTCCCTTCTCCAGCAACGTTCCCTTTCGCTCCCCCGTTCAATCCACCACCCAACCACCCCGTTTAGAAGTGGTTGAATTACCCGCACCGCTCCCCACTGAAGGCGGAGTTCCGATTATGGAATTAGGGGAGGAACATTGGGCACTTTCCGCGCCTTACAAACTTTTGCGATTAGGGGAACGGGACGTTGAGATTTTTTTAGAAGGGGCGCAGATTTGGGTTGAGCCATACCGTATTGCCTATGCCCACGCAAACGGCAAAGCCCGTTATGATTATATGGATGTGCGCTTGGTAGGGGTGGGGTTTGCGTGGTGGTTATTACGACAGGGGCTAATTCCGTTGCATAGCGGGGCGTTGAATTTGAACGGGGAGTTGGCATTGTTTACCGCCGAAAGCGGCATGGGCAAATCTTCGTTGATGAGTTCGTTTGTGTCCGATGGATATCCTCTGGTTTCCGACGATTTTGTAGCGATTCATCATGACATCGGTAGCAAACGAGTCGTGGCAACCTCGGCTTATCCGCAAATGCGCTTATGGCCCCCCTCGGTTGAGCAATTCTTTGGCGACCCGGCGGAACACCCACCCGTCTTTGAAGATGGCGAAAAGCGACGGGTGCTGATTGGCAACGGCATCGGCACTTTCGCCCCCGGCGAATTTCCGATTAGCCGCATTTATCTGTTGGAACGCCGTCCGGAAGCAACGGGGGCGATTTATCAGGAACGGTTATCGGGCGCAGAAACCTTTATGACCTTACTGGCAAGCATGATTATGGGCGCGGTCTTTCCCGTTTCAGAACTCGCCCCTATCTGGGACGCGGTACAGACATTGACCGAGCAGGTACCCTTCTATCGCCTCTCTTATCCAACCGGGTGGGAACATTTGGAAGCGGTGAAGGATAAAATTTTAACCTATTCTGTGCATGAGCCGGTGTGAACTTTTCCCGTCTGAAAATAACTTAAAGCAGGCGAAGAGGTCGGTCCCCCCTCTTGGGAGGGGGCTAGGGGGTGGGTTGCCGTTTCCCCTGCTTCAATCTTGTTTCTCAGTTACCCGCAAATTAAACAGGTTCAATAGGGGTAAATTGGAGTATAGGCGGGTTCGCCACACGCATGTGCGTTATACACAGAATGGCGGATATATGCTTATAGAGCGCACACTCGCCCGACATTGCCGCCCACCTATGCCCCATTTTGGAACAAGGGCGGGTCATCGGAATGAAGAGCGATGCACCCATCGTTAAAGACCCGCCCCTACTAGACTAGACAAGGTTTGGAGTCGGGTTGCATATCAATTGATAAATGCGGGTAATCCATAGCCCTTTAAGGAAACGTTGGATTCGGACGTAGTCCTTCCATCGCACACCACGCACCCATTTTTCAACAAAATGCCCTTTTTGATAGCGATAAGTGAAGAATACGCCGTTTTCATTTAGAATTTTGCGGGAATTACGTAGCACAAATGTTTAGTAACCCTTCATTCTATCGCAAGTCCAGTGTAATAAGATTATGCGTCACTAGTAGTATAACCGGTAGCATTGTACGGTCGGGTTGAATTCATCGTGTGAACACGATTCGACCAAAATAGTTAGGAGTGAGGTACACATGCGGAAGTTCGTCCAAGTTATGCTGTTACTCGGATTGGTCGTTGGCGCAATCGCGCAACCATTTGCTCCGGTAACAGTCGCCGCACCCCCGAATCAAAAACCGACATCCCTGTCGGTGTCATTAAGTAGTGACCCCGTAGAATTGATTGAATCTACCCGTAATGGTGAAACCTTTACGTCCTTCGCCGCTACGGTTCCTGTGCAAGGGGAGCCGGGCGCACCCGCGCTTCCGGTGGTCAGCGAAGTGGTGGGAATTCCCGCCAACGCCGCCCCGACGGTAACGTATGCCCTGGCGGATGCCATCCCACTTGGTACAGCATCCTTCCCTATTGAACCGATGCCGACCTACAGCGTGGTATCGGAAACGGGCGATTATAAAGATGAAAGTTTGCGCGGCAGTTACAGCCGCAACGAATCGCTCTACCGCGCCGGGGAGTGGTATCCCGCCGAGCCTGTTCGCGTAAGCGACCCCTTTACCCTGCGGGGTCAGGCGATGGTACGGGTCGAATACAGCCCCGTGCAAATCAATCTGGCAACGGGCGAAGTTCGCTTCATTTCCGGCGCAACTGTGACGCTGGCATGGGAAGAATCCGCTCTATCGAGCGCAACCGAAGTTCGCAACGACCCGTTATGGGAAGATGTCTTTGCCGCCACCCTCAGCAATTATGAAGAAGCGCGTGCGTGGCGTTCTGCCCGCACCACCACCGCCGACCGTGCCGCGCAGGGCGGCGCAAATCGCTGGCTCATTCGTGTCGAAGGGCAAGGACTGTTCCGCATTCCCTTAAGCCAATTGCAAGGAGCAGGAGTAGATATTTCCAATCCTGCCCGTCTCGCTCTGTATTATGGGTGGGGCGCAGGCGCGGAAGAACAAGCCCTCTGGATTGATGGCGGAGTCCTCTACTTCATTAACACTCGCGAACATGGGTTCTGGAGTGAGCAAATCACGTATAACCTGACCCTACTGGACAACCCCACCGGGCTTCGGATGGCGGAGTCGGCTTCCGCGCCCTCCCAAAGCGGTACTTTGACGCAGGTGGAATATACCCAACGTTTTGAAGAAGAACACAAATATAATGCGGGGGATACCGCAACGGAAACAGATGAGCATTGGTTCTGGGACATTCAAGTTTTCTTCCCGGCACTCC
>CBKYSX010000234.1:0-6509 GCA_966690745.1 uncultured Ardenticatenales bacterium | reverse complement strand
GGTTCCCTTTAACCCTTGCTGTGGGGGTATTGGTGTCGCTCTTTACCGCCATCACGATTACACGCACCTTTATTACCGCCGTCATGGAAAGTAATCTTGTACAGAATAAATGGTGGTTCGGAATTTAGTGAAAAGTGATGAGTGATAAGTGAAGAGTGAACGGCAACGACAATAACACTCTTTCAAAGGTTTCCCCCTCTTGGGAGGGGGTCAGGAGGTGGGGTACTGTCGTTACTTATCACTTTTCACTAACCACTCTTCACTCCGAGGAGATAGCATGGTACGCGGTCTGAACAAAGTCATGATTATTGGTAATTTGGGGCGGGATCCCGAATTACGATATACCCCGAATGGGACACCCGTTGTCAGTTTTAATGTGGCGGTCGGGCGGCAATGGACCACCTCTGCCGGGGAGCGCAAAGAAGCCACGGAATGGTTTAATGTGGTGGCGTGGCGCGAATTGGCGGAAATTTGTAGCCAGAAATTGAGCAAGGGGCGACTGGTCTATGTTGAGGGCAGTTTACAAACGCGCACTTGGGAAGATGCCGAAGGACAGCGCAATTACCGTATGGAATTGGTTGCCGACCAGATGACCATTCTGGACCGTCCCCCCCGCGACTATGATCGGCATGATGAGCGCAACGATTCCCATGCTGAGGAATCTGCTCATACCGACGACCCATCTGAGGACAATCCAAACCAACCAAGTTGGGACGCGCAGTAATATGTTCAACATTATTCAACGTCGTTTTTTCTTTTATGCCCTCTCCCTCTTGCTGATTGTGCCGGGGCTGATTGCGTTGGCACTGTGGGGGTTGAACCTCAGTATTGACTTCACCGGCGGCTCCCTACTGGACTTGCGCTTTACCAATCCCACGGCCCCCCTCTCTACGATTGAGGTGCGGGAGGTGTTGGAAGAATTGGGCTATCAAGGCAGTTCGGTACAGTTGTCCGAAGACAATACCGTCCTGATTCGGATTCAAGAGCTGGATACGACCCAAAAAGATCTAATTCAGACGCGGTTGCAAGAGAAATTTGGCGGCGAGATTATCGAACAACGCTTTGAAGCGGTGGGTCCCGCCGTCGGAAATCAGGTTACGCAGGGTGCCGTGTTTGCGGTGGTCACGGCAACGCTGGGGATTCTGGGTTATCTCTATTTTGCCTTCCGCGACGTACCCAACACCCTACGCTACGGCATTGCCACGATTGTTGCTATGTTGCACGATGTAGTAATTGTTTTAGGGCTGGCGGCGATTTTCGGGCGGTTCTTCGGCTGGCAAGTGGACGCACTGTTCCTTACCGCGTTGCTTACGGTGATTGGCTTCTCCGTCCATGACTCGATTGTGGTCTTTGACCGGGTGCGCGAAAACAGCACGGTGATGAAAGGCAAACCCTTTGAGGAAATTGTTAATCACTCTCTGGTGCAAACACTGGATCGTTCTTTGAACACCCAGCTCACCGCCTTTTTCACTTTAACGGCTATTCTGCTCTTCGGGGGCGGTCCCATTCTGCAATTCGTGGCGTGGTTATTAATCGGTCTGATTGCCGGAACTTACAGTAGCATTTTTAACGCCGCGCCGATTCTGGTATCGTGGGAAAACGACGATTTTGCCCGCCTGTTCGGGCGCAAGCCGAAAGCCAAACAACAGGCAACGGTTTCTTCCTAACCTGTAGTTACATGCCATTTATAGGAAAACAAAACCCCGCTTGAAGCGGGGTTTTGTTTTAGGTGCAGAAAGCCGGTGTTACTGTAACAACCGTCGTATCCGAAATTCGGAAATGCGCCCTTCCAGCAATTGTCCATTGGGAAATTCGAGAACGGGGATGCGTGTCCCATACCGTTCACTCAACGCAACATCCTCTTCAATATTGACACTTTCAATCGTGATGACCCCTTCCCATTCCAACCGTTGCAGGGTTGGATAGACCCAATCACAAAGCGAACAATCGGGACGGGTGTAGAAGCGTAGATGGGGTGGATTAGGAGCCGAAGCCGAGTTCATTCATTTCCTCTGCAATCACCTCTGTGGTAATCGGACCCACCTGAACGTGATGCACCACCCCTTCGCGGTTAATAATAATCGTGGTTGGCCATGCCGGACGCTTGATAAATGCTCCCTCCATCAGGGCATCTTCATCGCGGATGTTCGGGAATGTAACCCCCACCTCTTGCAAAAATTGGGCTGAATCTTCCGCATTGCCACTGGCGCGGATTTCTACGGCAAAGACTTCTAACCCTTTTTCCCGTTGGTCTTGATAGGCGGCTTCAAATTCGGGCATTTCGATCCGGCAGGGTATACACCAGGTTGCCCAGAAATTGAGAATAATCACCTTCCCTTGCAAATCAGCACTGTTGATTTCCGTACCATCGGGAGTGGTCACAATAAAGGTCGGTGCGATTTGCCCGACGGCAACCTCGCCCTCCCCCACCGATTGGACTTTGTAAAAAGAGTCGGGCGTGTTGGTCGGGGAAGTGCCACAGCCAACAAGCAGAGATACGGAAAGCAGAACGCAGAACACGGAAACAGTAATCCGTCCAAATCTCTTTTCCCACGTCCTGCGTCCTGGATTAGGATAAACTTTCAATGGATTCGCCCTCACATCCTCTGCGGCCATGTCCCTGCTCCTATGAGTGCAAGATATTGTAATTTGGTGATGATTTTAGCGATAGCATGGCTCCACGTATAAAGTCGGGCAGTGGCATACCCTTCCCGGCGCAAATGGGGAATTAATTCGGGGTGGCGGCGCAAATAGAGCAAATAACTGACGATTTCATTGGCATCATCGGTATCCAATGAAATCCCGTTGTTTAAGTGTTGGGCATATTCTTCGCCCGTTGCCCCCACAAATGCGATACCCTGCGCCGCCATCACCTCTAACCCGACCAATCCAAATGGTTCATGGACACTGTTCGCCAGAACTGCATCGGCAGTGCGATAGAGTAAACGTTGGAAGGCTTCCGGCACAAAAAAGCGGAAGAGAACGACATCCGTGTCATGCTGAATCGCGCCGATGGCATTGATACATTGTTCTACGGTTGGATTTTCCAGGTGCAAATCACGACGGCGCAACCCCACACTATCCATCTCCGCCAATACTTTTAAGCCATATCCCTCTACGCCGCCCCGCGCCAACAACAAAGGGCGTTCGCCCGCGGCTTTCAATTTGGCAACAGCATGAATGGCAGGAAGCCAGCTTTTGTCGGGGTCGAATCGGGCAAATTTGGGTAGAAGGAGGCGTTGTGGGAGAGCAAGGCGAAGTTGATGAAGGTAAAAATCGGAGATAGGGTCAAGCAGACGTTCAGGAATCCCGTTGGGAATGACCAACGCTTTAATTTTCTGCGTGGCCATCTTCTGTTTCATATAGCGACTTACCGCTGTAACGGTTACAGTTTTGGTCAACCGACCCCAATCTACCCGTTCAAATCCAAAAATGCTGTTCGCATTCCACAACAAAATCGCGTGGGCGCGTAGTCCCTGCCAGTAGAGAACATCGGCAATGGAGGCCATCGTGCTGGCAGTGTGCCAATCCTCGCCGCCAATTACCAGCAATTTTCCCTGTTGGTGGGCAGGGCGCATCACCCTTTCCAGTAGGAGTGGAGGTAGGGTGCGTTCAAAAGCCTCAATTTTTTCATCCTCGCCCTGATAGACCCCCGCAGGATATTTGCGCGACACCTCTTGACAGACCCGCCACAAATGTAAACAGGGGTGCGGTTGTTCATGGTCCGGTAAATCGGGCGACCCCACAAAAAAAAGATGGGTTTCATACCCAGCATGTGCCAATGCTTCCGTTAATTCGGTGATTCGCATACCCAGCCCTCCCGCCAACGCATAGCGATCAGGACCTTCGAAGGCGATAAAGGCAAAGGTGGTATTGGCGGGAGATATATCGGGGATGGGGAGGAAAGATTGCATGGGCAGATCGGCTCGGACCGTGTAGGCAATGATGAATGGTTGGGCGATGATACGCCCAACCATTCATCATATTACGAAATCAAACTATTGACGAGTGTACGATATTTTTCGACGAGGGTCATGGCAGAGGGCTGATCGGCGGCTTCGGCGTGAACCACAAAATGAGGTTCGGCGGGGTCGGGGTAAATCACCACCCATTCATCCCCTAACGGAATCTGAATCCCCTCTACCGACTCATTTTCGGGGGCTGGAAACCGTTCACGAAGTAGTCGCATGAGTTTTCCCTTTTGCTCCCATCGGCAAGGTATCGTCGCTTTGGCAGTGTAAAAAGGAGTGCAAGCACGCCAGATCGAAGAGAAACTACGTTGAACCTGTGTCGTCAATTCCATCACTTTTACGACCGTAAACATCCCATCAAGAAAGGGGGAGAACGCGGGGAAAATAAAGCCTCCTTCGCCATCCCCAATCATTGCATGGCGATTATGGGTTGCCTCCGCCATTAGCACCGTATCCCCCAACCGCATTCGTTGAACAGAACCATGATGTTGCGCGGCAATGGCTTCCAATTGGCGCGGGGCGGTAATGGGCACCCCGATATGGGCATTGGGAACTGCCATAAACACGAGGGTTGCCATCGCCAACAACGCTTCGGTTTCGGAAATCACCTTTCCATCGTTCGAGGTAAAAAAAGCCCGTTCCCCCCCCACATCCACGCGCACCCCAAAATTCGCACCCAGTGCATGGGTAATCGCACCGAGGCGGGACATACTCTCCATCCATTCGGCACGGGAACGCACCAACATATGTTGATCCAGCAAGGTGCCGACACCAACAATGTCACATTTAAGGCTATTGAGAACATCCGGCAAGACCAATGAAGTGGTCGAATTGGCGTAGTCTACGACTACGTGGTCGAAGCGGGTGGCTAGGGGAAAAACGCCGGGACGGAGCGCGGCGTGAAAGCCTTTCTGGTAGAGCTCAATCGCATCATTAGCATAGGTAATCTGACCGATTTCATCCAGATAGACCCGGCGGATGTCCTCCCGGAAAAAGACATTTTCCATACTGCGCTGGGCGCGTTGGCTTAAATCCAATCCCCCTTCTGCAATAAATTTTATATCTACAACACGCTGGTCATAGGGCGAGAGGCGAACGTGAACACCGCCTGCCGCGTTGGTAACGCGGGTGTAATAGCGAAAAACAGGAATAGGAAGATTGGCGGTATCCAACACATTCACGCCCGCCGAGGGTAGACCGCTCAACAATGCCCGTTTGAGGACACGGGCGGTATTGTGGGCGGCACGATTAATGGTAACGGTGCTTCCTTTACGCAACGTCCCTCCGAACGCCGCCCCCAATTTGGCACAAAATTCGGGTGTCAATTCAACATTAACCAACCCAGTCACACCGTAATGCCCGAAGAGATTGCGCCGCCCTTGCGACCCGTAGACAAGGCTGGTGGTAATGGTTGCCCCGGCTTCAACCTCTTTATCGGGCCAAATTTTCACATTCGGCTGGATAATCGCATTTTCCCGAATGGTGGTGTTATGGCTAATGATTGCCCCTTCGAAAATCATGGCGCGGGCTTTCACTGCGGATTGCAATGCCAGAATTGCACCGTGTACTTCTACCCGTTCGCCGATATAACAATTTCGGTAGATGATGGAACGTTCAATAGTAGCGCGATTGTCTACGACCACATTGTCCCGTATAACCGCAGGTCCAATAATCGTGACCCCCGCCTTGATTTGCACTCCCGGACCAAAATAAATCGGTCCCTGTAAATTCGCATCAGGGGCGATATCCACCTCGCCCCCTGCCCAGACACCGGGGCGAATCTCGGTGCCAAGCGGCTCAATGCGTACAACCCCATGCAACATATCGTCTGTGGCACGGCGATATTCTTCAAATCGTCCTACATCGGTCCAATAGCCCTCCACCACACAACCGTAGAGAGGCGCGTTCTCCTCAATCATTTCTTGAAAAAGGTCGTGGCTAAAATCCAGCACTTCCCCTTCTTCAATGCGCTCCAACACCCGCGGCTCTAACACATAGATGCCGGTATTGACCGTATCGCTGACCACATCACTCCACCCCGGTTTTTCAGTCAGGCGGTGGACACGCCCATCCTCATAGGTTTGAACGACACCGTATTCCAGTGGATTGGGAACACGGGTTAATGTGAGGGTTGCCAGTCCGCCTTTTTCGTGGTGGTAACGAATAATGTGGGAGAGATCAAAATTAGTCAGTGCATCCCCGGAAATCACCAAAAAGGTTTCATCCAGCAAATGCGCCGCTTGTTTTACGCTTCCCGCTGTACCTAATGGCACTTCTTCCACCGAATATTCGATTTTCATGCCAATATGACTACCATCCCCGTAGTAATCCTGAATGAGGTTCGCCATATAATGCACAGTGACAACCACTTCGGTAATCCCATGCCTTTTGAGCAAGTCAAAGATATGCGTCAACATAGGCTTGTTGACGAGGGGCATCATTGGTTTGGGGAGATTGAGGGTTAGGGGGCGTAGACGGGAACCTTCCCCGCCCGCCATCACAACGGCTTTCATAGGGTTATTTCTTTCTGTTCATAAT
>CBKYSX010000233.1:0-6511 GCA_966690745.1 uncultured Ardenticatenales bacterium | reverse complement strand
TAAACTTCGGTATCCAGCACCAACAGATTCACATTGCGCCCCGATGCCAGCACATGGTCTAACCCACCGTAGCCGATGTCATACGCCCAGCCATCCCCGCCAACAATCCAGACGCTTTTCCGCACCAAGGTATCCGCCAGTGAAAGCAGATCGCGGGCGGCGGCATGGTCATGGGCGAGCGGAGCCAGACGTGCTTTGAGCGTTGCCACCCGTACCCGTTGCGATTCGATGGCGGGCGGGATGGTCTGAGTATGCGGGGGGTGGTTCACCAATTCCGTTACGATGTCATCCCCCAGCAGAGGGCGTAACCGTTCCAGAAGGTGCAGGGCGGTTTCAGTTTGTTTGTCCAACGTCAGACGCATACCCAAGCCAAATTCGGCGTTGTCTTCAAAAAGGGAATTGCTCCATGCCGGACCGCGCCCGCTCCGATTGACTGCCCACGGGGTCGTGGGCTGATTGCCGCCATAAATGCTGGAACAGCCTGTGGCATTGGCAATAATGGCATGGTCGCCATAGAGCTGGCTGACCAACTTGAGATAGGGCGTTTCGCCACAGCCCGCACACGCACCCGAAAATTCAAAGAGGGGTTGGAGCAGTTGCACGTTTTTGACGTTGCCAAAGACAAAATCCTCTTTTTCAGGATGGTCGGGCAAGGATAAGAAGTAATCCCAATGGATTTTGCCTTCTTCGCGGAGCGGGGGTTGGGGTTCCATATTGATGGCTTTGCGTCCGACTGCCCGTTTGTCTTTGGCGGGGCAGACCTCCACACAAAGCTGACAGCCCGTACAATCTTCTACCGCGACTTGCAGGGTGTATTGTTGGTCGGGCAATTCCTTCCAACGGGCAGGCGCGGTCATAAACCCTGCGGGTGCGTCGGCAAGGGCGGTGGGGGATGCGACTTTGGCGCGAATCACGGCATGGGGGCAGACCAGCACACATTTGCCGCATTGGATACAAATGTCGGGGTCCCAGACGGGGACTTCCAGAGCGAGATTCCGTTTTTCCCATCGGGTCGTACCACTCGGATAGGTTCCATCTACCGGTAGCGCACTGACGGGAATCAAATCACCCAGCCCCGCCATCATCGGAGCGGTGACATTTTGGATAAACGTAGGGGCATGGGCAGGAACGGTGGGCGGCAAATCCCATAGACTGACGATTTGGTCGGGAAGTGGTACTTCGTGGAGGTGGGCAATCGCTGAATCCACCGCCGCAAAGTTCCGTTGTACCACCGCCGCGCCCCGCTTGCTGTAGCTCTTTTCAATCGCGTGTTTAATCGCGGCAATCGCTTCGTCGCGGGGTAAGACACCACTGATTGCAAAGAAACAGGTCTGCATGATGGTGTTGATGCGGTTGCCCATGCCCAGTTCGTCGGCGAGGGCGTAAGCATTGATGACAAACAGGCGCATCTTTCGTTCTACAAGGGTTTCCTGCACCGAACGGGGAAGATGGCTCCAGACCTCTTGCGGCGGATAAGGGCTGTTTAACAGCAGGGTTGCGCCGGGTTGGGCATTGTCCAACATGGCGTACCGTTCTAAGAAACCGAACTGGTGAACCGCGATAAAACTTGCCTGTTGGATCAAATAGGGGCTATGAATCGGGCGGGGACCAAAGCGCAAGTGAGAGACCGTCCGTGCGCCCGATTTTTTGGAATCATAGACGAAGTAGCCCTGCGCGTAGTTGGGCGTTTCTTCCCCGATGATTTTGATGGAGTTTTTGTTGGCTCCCACCGTTCCGTCTGCTCCCAACCCCCAGAACATCGCCCGTACCGTATCGTCGGCTTCCAGATGGAAGGTCGGGTCAACGGGCAGGCTGGTAAAGGTGACATCATCATCAATGCCTACGGTAAAGTGATTTTTGGGGGTCGGGGCGGCGAGGTTGTCGAAAACGGCTTTGACCATCGCCGGGGTAAATTCTTTAGATGATAGCCCGTACCGTCCGCCGACAATGCGGGGGAAGGCGGTAAAGGGCGCGTAGTCGTCCGCCATGCCTTCGCTGAGCGCGGTAATAACATCCTGATAGAGGGGTTCACCCGCCCCGCCCGGCTCTTTGGTGCGGTCTAAAACCGCAATTTTTTTGACGCTGGCGGGTAGAACTTTCAGAAAATGACGGGCAGAGAAGGGGCGGAAGAGCCGTACTTTTAAGACACCGACCTTTTCGCCCTGCCTGTTGAGATAGTCAACGGTTTCCTGCACCGTTTCCGCACCCGACCCCATAATAACGATCACCCGTTCGGCGTGGGGGTCGCCTTCATAATCAAACAGGTGATAATGCCGCCCCACCAACACCCCGAACGTATCCATCGTTTCCTGCACGATGTCAGGGGTAGCGTTGTAGTAGGGGTTGACGGTTTCGCGTGCCTGAAAATAGGTATCAGGGTTTTGCGCCGTTCCACGAATAAAGGGGCGGTCGGGGGATAAGCCCCGCGCCCGGTGCGCCCGTACCAGATCATCATCTATCATTGCCCGAATATCATCATCGGTCAGTTTTTCAATTTTCATCACCTCATGGGAGGTACGAAAGCCATCAAAAATGTGTAGGAAGGGAACCCGTGTTTTGAGGGTGCTTGCCTGCGTAATGAGGGCAAAATCCATGACTTCTTGCACCGAATTGGCAAACAACATCCCCCATCCGGTGGCGCGGGTTGCCATCACATCGCTATGGTCGCCAAAAATCGAAAGCCCCTGCGTGGCAAGGGAGCGTGCCGCAATATGAAAAACGGTGCTGGTAAGTTCCCCCGCAATTTTGTACATATTGGGAATCATCAACAACAAGCCTTGACTGGCGGTAAAGGTGGTGGCGAGTGCGCCCGTTTGCAACGCCCCATGAATGGCTCCTGCCGCGCCCCCTTCCGCCTGCATTTCTTGCACAAGGGGAACCGCCCCCCACAGATTGCGTTCCCCGTGGGCACTCCATTCATCGGCAAATTCGCCCATGGCGGAAGATGGGGTAATCGGATAAATAGCAATCACCTCGTTGGTTTTGTAGGCGATGGTGGCGGCGGCTTCGTTGCCATCGAGCGTGACGTATGAACGTTCCATGAAAGACCTCCTTGATAAGCATTCGGCGGGGGCGAATATACGACTGGCTTCGTCCCCGCCGACCGGGAAGAACCGGCAAGGTATGCCCTGCCGCCATGAAGCAGGACAGCCCGTATTGAGTGTATCAAGGGCGGGTGGGGCTAGTATCTGGCAGGTGGGGGGAGTAAAGCCTAGTCAGGTGGGGAGGGAAGGGAGAGGAACAAATGTTTGTGTGTTGACAAACGGGGGTCGTGTAGGATGACCGAGTTCCCCGCTCTAAAGAGACGGGGCTAGAGACCCGTTCTATGCAAAATAGTCACTTATGGAAGCAACGGCGGGCGACCACAAGGGTCGCCCCTACAGGTGAAATACTATGAAAGAAACCGAGTTTCTGCCGTGGAAAACTCGGTTTCATCTATCACCCGACCAGCAAGCCCAATACCGGAAGGAGAAGCCCGATGACAAAGGCAATGCCCAGCGTCCAGGTGAGCCATCGTTTTTCGGGGTGTTGTACCCAATAGACCAGAATAACGCTCAACAGGAGGGATTGTAGAATGACTTCCGGCAAGCCGCGCAGATGGAGTGCCACCGGGAAGGTGGTGTAAATCATCCCTTCCAGCGAGCCGGGGGTCGGACCGAAGGTTCCAAAAATCCCGATACCGAGTAAGGTTGCCCATAGGATTGCCCAGCCGTTTTTTTGCTCAAAAATCACTTCTCGAAGCAGATAAAAGACCGCTCCGAAGAGTAGCCCGCGAATCGGTTGCAATAACGGTCCTGCCATCACCCAGGGATCGGTGATGGGACGCATGGTTTGGCTGAGTTGGGATTCGGCAAACCATGTTCCGTAGTCAAGAAGGGTCGAAGCCAACAACCCGATGATAAAATAGGTCACGGTATGCGTGACCATCGTTTTCAGAAGGATGGTAGAGCGTGACGGGCGCATGATGTTCCTCTTTTCCGCAGGAACAAACCCTTTTTGATGGTTCCATTCCTGCGCGTTATCTATTCCCCCACGCTTTATTGTCCCATAATTTCCACGGGTATGTATCCGACAGATGGGGAGGATTGCGCCTATGCCAAGGGGTGTTGATATAGGAGTGACGCAGTTACGCGAACGACAACCCACCCCCCTACCCCCCTCCCAAGAGGGGGGCTTTTCTGCCTCATCCTCTTCATATTTATTTTGGTATCGTGCAATAGAGGCGGGTGAGCGGCACTACGCCGTCCGCGCTGTTGAGGGGAAACCGTAACGGTTCGGGTTCGGAGGTAAGGACAAAAAACGCGCCGAGGAGGGCAACAATCGCTATAAAGAGGAGGGCAAAGGAAAGGACCAATAGAAGGTCTTTTATCCAAATCGGGGTAGAGGTGGGGCGGATTGCTAGCATGGGTCGGGAAATAAAGACGCTGTTGCTTTGCTTTTGATAAAACAAAGCAACAGCGTTGTAAGGGTAGAGGTTATGCCGCCCGCCATCCGGCATCCGCCGGAATGATGGCTCCGTTGATGTTTTTCGATTCATCGGAGGCGAGGAAGAGGGCAAGGTGGGCAATATCTATCGGTTGCAGGGTACGCGTCATCGTTTGGATGTAGGGTTGCGTCCGCGCCGACCCTTCCGGGTCAAATTTGGTGGGGTCTACGCTGGCGACGATGTTGGTTTCCACCGCGCCAGCCGCAATCGCGTTACAGCGAATGTTTTTCAGGGTGTACATCCATGCCGTGCTTTTGGTTAAACCAATCAGGGCGAATTTGGAGGTGGTGTATGCCGACCCCGCCGCCCCGCCGCCCATGCCTGCAATCGAGGCAACGTTGACAATCGAGCCGCCGCCCTGTTGAACCATGTGCGGAATCGCCCGACGGCTGGCATACATCGGTCCATTCAGGTTAATCCCGATCACCCGTTGCCACATTTCGTTGGTGACTTCGCCCACGCCTTGATTCAGGTCCATCACCCCCGCATTGTTCACCAAAATATCAATCCGTTTGTAGGTATTGATGGCGGTATCCACACACCGTTCGGCATCGCTTTGGACGGAGATGTCGCCTTGTACCCCCACAATCGTGCCGCCTTCTGCCTGTACCCCCGCTACCACTTCGTTCAAGGTGGTCGGGTTCCAATCACAGGCAACCACTTTCGCGCCTTCATGGGCAAACAAAAACGCCATTGCCCGCCCCATGCCGGACCCGGCTCCGGTAATCACTGCCACTTTGTCTTGTAATCGCATGATGTCCTCCACCGTTTCAACTACATTGTGAAACGGGATAGTCCTGCGTCCTTTTATGGTGGATGTACTGGCAAATAGAGAGGGAAGCGGGGACACGGCAACCCACCCCCTACCCCCCTGCCAAGAGGGGGAACCCTTCCATCCTTCTTCGCCCGCACACAACAGGGATAGAGGCAAGGTATACCTCTAACCCCCTTCAGTGTAGCGGGGGCGGGGCGGGGTGGTATCTGGCAGGGGGGGAGGTCGGGGACTAGTCAGATGGCGGGGAAATGCTATGCCATTGGCAGAAGCGGCGAGGGGTCAGGGGCGGTATGCTTAAAGTGTGCATCCCTATCTTTATACACGAAGGATGGTGGTATATGTTTCTCGATGATGTAGACCTCAATTTGCTGACCAGTGCGCTGATTCTGCTTTTGTTTGCGCCAACGCTGGAGCCGATCATTACGGCATTTTTAAGCGTGATGATTGTGTCGGCGTATGTGGCGCATCATTCGGAAAGCGGGCATGGAACCCCGCGCAAACCGCAATAAGTTAATCACAATCTCTTTGTACGATGACCGCCGATTGCGTAGTGCGTGTTGCGTATTTCGTAAACGGCTGTAACGAAATACGCAACACGCACTACGTAATGTTCCCTATATCAACCCCTCTTATCATCGCATGACCTATGGAACCGCATAATACTTCCTCACGGATGGATAGTGGCACAGCCCGACAATGGCAAGGGCAACCAGTGCGACAATCCATTGGATGGGGGCACCAAAGCCAATAATCACTGCCTGAAAAAGAAGCCACCCCAGCAGGAGATAGCCAAAAAGGGCAACGGCATTCCATGTCCAATGTTCGTGGGTACGGGATTGAAACCGTTGTCCCCACCCCCATGAACGTTTTTGCCACAGCAGTACCACCAACAGCAACGGCACAATCCCCATCACGGTCAGCAAAAACAGCCCCGGTAGGAAGTAGTTTTGTATCGGGAAGTTGCCTAGAAACGCCGTTGTCATGCCCAGCAATGACCCACCCGGTTCGAGGATAAACGCGATGCCGCCGTGCAGTCCACCAACCCCGATAAAGAGCAGGCAGAACAGCAACAGATAGAGTCCGATGGGTTTGGAAAATAAGGGTTGGTCCATCATACCCCTGCCTTTCTTGTGTAATCGAAAGCACACCGAAGCAGTTTCACCCGCCCGGTGTTACAGAGCCGATTGCCATGAAGGTAAATATCCAGATGTCGGCGACGATGTGAAGAAGCAACGCCCACGCCAGCCCCC